>JANMPX010000016.1:0-8676 GCA_031370085.1 Chloroflexota bacterium
CGTCCTCCCACCTCAGGGTCCCAGCCTGACGGCCGGTCAGGCCGACTGAGGTTCCAACTCCAACTCGTATCGGCCTACAATGGGTACGGTTGTTAGGACGGCCACGACACCTGCCGGGGACGCCAATTGTTCAGCCGACCGCCAGCCCCACGCTGCGTGAAGCTCGCACTGGCTCCTCTGACTTCACCCGCTCCCGGAGCTCTCGGACCACGAGCACCGATACCGGCGCGTGCAGCACCACGTTGCGAGCCACGCTGCCGAGCAGCAGGCGTGGCAGCGTGGAGAGGCCGCGCGATCCAACGACGATGAGGTCGGCGTGCGCCTCGCCCGCCGCCTGGAGCAGCTGCGTGGCCGGATCCCCTTCTCGCAACTCGACCGAGACCGCGAAGCCGGCTCGGGTCAGCTGTTCACACACGCCGGTCGCCACCTTGGCGAGCTCGTCGCGCAGGGCTTCCACGGCGTCGTCACGCAGCTCCACCCATGAAGGGTAGAAGGTGGCTTCGACGGAGATAGCCCACGCCGGCGGGGGAACCGCGACCGCGACGACACGGGCCGGCACACGGCGGAGCAATGGCCAGCTCGCCAGCGTTCTCACCGCCCGCTGCGCACTCTCCGACCCGTCCACCGCTACCACCATCCCGTTCATGGTCGATCCCCGCGCCACCAGCACGGGGCAGGTCGCATGATCGACCACCTCGGCCGATACCGAACCGAGCAGGATGCTGGCCAATGGTCTGTGGCCGCGCGTGCCGATCACCAGGAGATCCGGCTGCAGAGCGGCGGCCTCCTCCAGCAGGGCGGTCGCGGGCCGGCCGCGGACCACCTTGGTGTCGAGCATCCGCGACGCAGCGCGCAGCGGAGCGGCCGCGTCACGCAGCGTGTCCTGGAGGTCTGCCACCAGCATCTCCTCGGCCTCGCGAGCGTCGCGTGGCGCCACTCCGAAGTCCTGGACGCCGAACAGGTCAGGACCGCGCTCAAGCGCAGCCACGACGCTGATTGCCGTTCCAGCCGGCCAGGGCAGCTGCGCGACCAGGTCACGCGCCACCTCCGCCCCGGAGGATCCATCGAAGGCAAGCATCACACGCATCGTCATTCCCCTTGTCCAGTCATTGGGCCGGCGCGGGCAGGGCGTCCCGCGCCGGTACCCGAGAGCAGGGTCGATCACCGCCCTCTGGGTCGATAGGGCCATCCGATCGAATCGGGCGGGACCGCTGTCCTGCCGATCGGTCCAACCGGCAGGTGCCGGAGGCGAGCCAAGCGCGCGACCATCGGTCAAGAAGGAGTCTGACCATGGAAGCGGTCACGCGGCTACACCTGGAGAAGGCTTTGGCCGGGGAGGCAATGGCGTCGCTGCGCTATGCGCTCTTCGCGGATCGCGCCGAGACCGAGGGCCTCGACGATGTCGCCGAGCTCTTCGAGGAGATCGGCAAGCAGGAGCGCAAGGAGCACTTCCGCGAGATCGCGGAGCTGATCGGGCTGGTGGGCAGCACACGACAGAACCTCGAGGCGTCGCTGGCCGGGGAGGTGACCGAGCATCGGAGCCTGTACCCGCTGTATGCCGGCGAGGCGCATCGGGCCGGTGACGAGGCCGTGGCGCAGCGGTTCATCGAGCTTGGTGGCGACGAACATCGCCACGCTGACCGGCTGCGAACCGCCATAGCCGCCGTCGACGCGCTGATGCTCGTCAGGCGATAAGCAGCGAACAGCGGGCGGCCGCGGCGGTCGTTCGCCCGGCCGCCCTCCGTTGCTGCGGTGTTCGGAGGACACCCATGACCAGCACCTCGCACGACCTCACGTGGGTCGTGTGCAAGGCGGAGACGCGCAGTGTCATTCGGCGCTCCGTCGCCTGTCCGTTGCGCGGACAGACGCCGGGGACCGTATGCCTCGGTTGCCGCTTCCTGGTGACCAGCTCGCTCGAGCGCGCCCGCGCGGGGTGGTGCGCAGCGCTCCCCGAATCCCGGTCAGGCGACGCCATCGAGCGTCGCGGCCAGCTCGATGCGGATCGACTCGCGGCCCGGCTCAAGGAGATGGCCGCTCCAACGCAGGCCGGTGTGCTCGAGCAGGGCATGGATCGGGGCGTTGCTGGTCAGCATGGTCGCCTCGAGCGAGCCCACCCCGCGCCGGCGCGCCGACCCGATCGCCGCATTCAGCAGTTCCCTGCCCAGGCCGCGGCCGCGCCACCGCTCACCCACGGCCACCGCCACCTCCTCGACCCGTCCGGCCGGATGGTCGCGGATCGGCTCAAGGCACAGGTGCCCGATTACTTCTCCATCGGCACCGATCGCGAGGAATCCATCGCCGCCACGCTGCCGAGCGCGGGCGAACCGCTCCGCCTGGAGCGCGTCGAGCCCTCGACCCGATCCGAAGAACCGGGAGCGCCGGCTGTCCGGGCTCAGACGAGCATAGAAATCAGCGATCGCCGGACCGTCGCCCGGCCGCACGTGACGGATCATGTCCCCATCCTGCCCCGGCGCCACGGAAGGCGGCGAGTGCCGTTGGCCCCGTCAGAGCCAGCCGTTCGGTCCCTGCTGCTCGTGCCATTGGCCTCTCACCGCTGAGCGGATCTCGGCCCTACACTCGGGCCATGCACATCGTCACCGCGGCCGAGGCGGTCGCCGGCATCCGCTCGGGGCAGCAGGTCTTCGTCCATGGTGGTGCCGCGACGCCATCGGTCCTGCTGGACGCGCTGGTGGCGCGGGCGTCGGAGCTCGAATCGGTGAGCATGGTGCACTTCCACACCGAGGGACCCGGCCCCCACCTCGCCCCGGAGATGGCCCCGCACTTCCGTCACAAGGCACTCTTCATCGGCCCGAATGCGCGGAAGGCAGTGAACGAGGGACGCGCAGACTATGTACCGGTCTTCCTGTCCGATGTGCCGGACCTGTTCACCTCGGGGACGCTTCCCCTCGATGCGGTGCTGCTCAACGTCACCCGGCCCGATGCCCATGGCTTCTGCTCGCTGGGCACCAGTGTCGACGCTGCGCTGGCCGCCTCCCGTTCCGCCCGGACGGTCATCGCCCAGCTGAACGCCGCAATGCCGCGAACCCTGGGCGACACCTTCGTCCACGTCTCGAAGATCGACTTCGGGGTCGAGGTCGACGTTCCGCCCTACGAGCATATCGAGGCGCCGCTGGGACCGGTCGAACGGCGGATCGGCGAGCACGTCGCCGAGCTGGTCAGCGACGGGGCGACCCTGCAGCTGGGGATCGGCGCCATCCCGGCCGCCACCGCCCTGGCGCTGCGGGACAAGCGCGACCTGGGAATCCACACCGAGATGTTCACCGATGCGGTGATCCCGCTGGTCGAATGCGGGGCCATCACCGGGGCGCGGAAGGAGATCAACCGCGGCAAGATCGTATCGGCCTTTCTGATGGGCAGCCGCGAGCTCTATCGCTTCGTGCATGACAACCCGATGGTCGAGCTGCGCCCGGTTGACTACACCAATGACACGGCGGTCATCCGCCGATTCAGCCGGATGGTGGCCATCAACTCCGCGATCGAGGTCGACGTCACCGGCCAGGTGGTGGCCGACTCGATCGGTTCCAGGTTCTATTCCGGGGTCGGCGGGCAGATGGACTTCATTCGCGGCGCCGCGCTGTCGCCCGAGGGGCGCGCCATCATCGCGCTGCCCTCTACCGCGGCGGGCGGCACCATCTCGCGCATCGCGGCGATGCTGCAGGAGGGAGCCGGCGTGGTGACCACCCGCGCGCACGTGCGGACTGTTGTCACCGAGTGGGGAGTGGCGGAGCTTCACGGTCGGACCGTGGCGGAGCGGGCCCGGGCCCTGATCGCGATCGCGCATCCGGACTTCCGCGACGACCTGCTGGCCCGAGCGCGGGCGGCCCACTACCTGTAGGGCTAGATCTCCGCGATGCGTCGCGGCGCCAGGCGCGGGCCGTAGCGCGGGGCGCGCAGCCCGCTCACCTCCAGCAGGCGCTGTACCCGGCCGCGCTGACCCTCGTACGGCGCCAGCAGCTCGAGCATCCGCTCGTCGGTGCCGCGGGGCTCGCGGGCCAGCGCCCAGGCAACGAGGTTGGGAAGGTGGAAGTCGCCGACGCTCAGGGCATCGGGGTCGCCGAAGGCGATCCGCCCGACCTCGGCGCAGGTCCATGGCCCGATGCCCGGGACGGCACGCAGCATCGCGTAGGCCTTCTCGGGCACTGCACCCTCCAGCCGATCCGCCAGGCGCGCAGCGGCCACGATCAGCTCGGCCCGGCGCCGTTCCAGGCCGAATCGATGGAATGCGAAGTACGGGAGGCGCGCCAGGGCGCGCGGCTCGGGTGGGAGCCGCAGGCCGCCGGGGCCCGGCGCCGCCTCGCCGAAGGCGGCGACGATCCCGCGAAACGCGGCCCGTGCCTCGATCCCGGTGACCTTCTGCTCGCAGATGGCCGGCAGCAGCGCCTCGAAGACGCGATTGGTGCGCGGCAGGCGCAGCCCCGGGTGGCGGCGCACCAGCTCGGCGATGAGGGGGTGCCTGGCCACCAGCCGCTCGGGAGCGTCATTTGCACCGGCCAGGTCTGCAGCCTCAGCCACCGCCGATTCAGCGCCGGCGCCCCATGCGGCCACTTCAATCCCCTGCGGCAGCTCGCGCAGGCGAATGGTGGCCGGTCCGGCGGAGGTGCGAGTCGCACGCCAGGTTTCGTGGCCGGCGAAGCGGATCGTCGGGTCGCCGCGGCCGTGGGCCAGGGGAGCCAGGGTGAGCGGCAGGTCGATCGGCCGGGACAGTGCAATGAAGCCCTCGGCGTCAGGCCTGGCCGGTGCGGGCCCCGCCACCGGTCAGTGGCGCATCGAGAGGACGACCGGCGCCTCGGAGCGCTGCGCCTCCTCGAACTCCTCGCGCGAGCGGATGCCGCGGTAGCCCTCCGAGACAACGGCCTGGCCACAGATCCCGCCAAGTGAGTTGCCTGGCCCGGGGAGGACCAGCACGTCGGGCGCCTCCTCGCGCAGGGCCACGCGCAGCGAAGTGGCGAAGCGATACGGTGTCGTCACCTGCTCGCCAAGGGTGTAGTCACGCAGCGCGACGGGATCGCTGGACCATGGCGTCCAGCGTGCCCCGCGGCCGTCGATCAGCGTCGCGGCAGGGGCCTGCCAGGCGAGGTCGCTCAACTGCGCGCGCGCCTTCGTCGCAACGTGCGCCACCAGCGGTGTGTGGTACGGGCCATGCATGGCCAGCCGCAGGGGGAACTGGCGCTCGCCGAGCTTCACCGGGGTCAGCTGTGCGAGCAGGCTGGCGATCCCCTTCTCGTCACCCGCCAGCACCGCGTAGCCGCCGAGGTCGATGCTCTCGTGCACCTCGCCTCCGCCGTTTCCCTGGCCGCCGGCCAGGACAGCGGCCACGGCCGCCTGGAGCTGCGGTTCCGGTCGCCAGGCCGCATCGGTCAGCGGATAGATCACCTGGCCGCCCGGCCCGCCGGCCGGCAACGGCTCCTGCTGGAGGATCGCCATCTCCTGCACCAGCCGAAAAGCGTCGTCGAAGTGCAGCGCGCCGCTGACCCCGAGGGCGGTGTACCAGCCCATCGAGTTGCCGAGCACGGCGGTCAGGTGATAATCGCGGGCAGCCGCTTCGGCGTCGAGCATCGAGACCAGGAAGATGAGCGGCGAGGCGTTGACCGGCGGCAGGTGACGCGCCGGGTCGAAGCGGCTGCTGCGGTCGAGCTCCAGCAGGGGTTCGAGGTCGTAGGACGCTCGCAGCTGCTCGGCGCGCTTGACCCATGGGTGGTCCGCCTGCAGCGAGCCGAGCGAGGCGGCTGCATACGAGCCGCGGCCGGGGCAGACAAGCACGGCCCGGGCGCTCATGCCCGCGTCCTTCCGCCCACCGTGGTGAGCGCCGCGGCTACGATCTGATCGACCCCCACCAGCACCGCACTGGTGGCGGTGCCCAGCGGCACGAAGCTGTCGACCGCGCGGACCGAGCCCAGCCGCCGCCCGATGCCGGCCTCCGCCAGGTCGGCGACGAGGGCATCGGCGACGCCACCGCCGGTGCGCCGGCACTCGTCGACCACCAGCACGCTGCCGATCTCGGCGGCCTGCTCGCGCACGGCCTCGAGCGGCAGGGGGTTCAGCCAGCGCAGGTCGAGCACCTGCGCGGCAACCCCGTGGTCTTCGTGGAGGCGGCGAGCCGCCTGCAGCGAGAGCCGCAGGCCGTTGGCGTAGCTGACCAGCAGCAGATCCGGAGCGGATCCCCCCGGGGGCGGGTAGAGGCCTACGTCGCCGGGCAGAAGGAATGCGGACGGCGCGGGGTAGTCGGTCAGCCAGCCGCCGTCGCCATCGGCCTCCAGGTCCTTCTCGTGGTACAGGGCGATCGGCTCGAGGAAGACGATCACCCGACCGTCCTCGGCCGCCATCGCCAGCGCTCCGCGCAGCATGCGCGCCGCATCGTCGCCACGGGCCGGGACGGCCAGCAGCAGGCCGGGAATATCCCGCAGCGCCCCGATGCTGTTGTCGTTGTGGAAGTGACCGCCGAAGCCCTTCTGGTAGGCCAGGCCAGGGACGCGCACCAGCAGCGGGTTGCGGAACTGCCCGGAGCTGAAGAACTGGAGCGAGGCGGCCTCGCCGCGGAGCTGGTCCAGGGCGTTGTGCAGGTAGGCCAGGTACTGGATCTCGGCGATCGGCAGGAGGCCGATGTGGGCGGCGCCCTGGGCGATGCCCAGGATCGAGGTCTCGTCGAGCAGCGTGTCGAAGACCCGCCCGATGCCGAAGCGCTTCTGCAGCCCGTTGGTCACGTTGTAGACACCGCCCTTGCGGCCGACGTCCTCGCCGAACAGGATCAGCTCCGGGCGGCGCGCCAACTCGTCGGCGAGGGCGGCGTTGAGGCAGCCCGCCAGGGTGCGCGCGTTCGGCAGGGTCGCCTCTTCCGGCAACGTCCCGCCGTGCAGCTCCCGACGTGTCGCGGGGTCCAGCTGCTGGCTGACAGCCCTGGCTGCCACCAGGTCCGGATGGTACGGGGCGAGCGGAGCGATCACCTCCTCGGTCGTCTCCAGCCGCGGCCGACGGGTTGCCTCCTCGGCGGCGGCCATGACTCGCTCGCGGGTATCGGAAAGCAGCGCGTGGAGCTGTTCGGGTGTGGCGGCGCCGGTCTCGATCAGGCGGCGCGCATTGCGGAGCAGGGGGTCGCGAGCCTCGTTGGCGTTGATCTCGGCGGGGGTGCGGTAGACCTGCTCGGCGTCGCTTCCGGCGTGGCCCCACAGCCGCACCGTGCGCAGGTGCAGGAAAGCGGGCCGCCGTGCGCCGCGCACGTAGTGGATCGCCGCCGCCACTGCGTCCCAGACCTCGTCGATCTCACCGTCGGCCGGGTCGTAGCGCAGGTGCTGCATGCGCGAGAAGGTCTGCTCGATCCAGCCATCGGGGGTCGGCACGCTGATGCCGGTTCCGTTGTCCTCGCAGATGAACAGGATCGGCATCGGGAGCCCGATCTGGACCGCGTAGCGGGCCGTGTTGATCGCCGACAGCGCGGTGGCGTGGTTGGCGCTCGCGTCGCCGAACGAGCAGGCCACGATCGCATCGTCCGGCAGGTCCAGGGCCACTCCCAGCCGCCGCGCGCGGGCGAGCGAAAAGGCGAGCCCCATCGCCTTCGGCAGATGGCTGGCAATCGTCGATGTCTGCGGCGGCACCCACAGGGGGCGACTGCCCCACACCTTGTGCCGCCCCTGGGCGATCGGGTCCTCGCGGCTGGCCACGATGCCGAGCAGCGTGTCGAATGCCGGGGTGCTGCCGGGTAGCTGTCGGGCGCGGGCCATCATCAGCGCCCCGGACCGATAGTGCAGAAACGCTGGATCGTCGATCCGCAGCTGCGCGCCGAGCACGACGTTGTTTTCGTGGCCGGCGGAGCCGATGGTGTAGAAGGACCGGTTCGTCTTCTTCAGCTCGCGAGCCGCGACGTCCAGCTCACGGGAGAGCACCTGGTCCTCGAACAGTTCGACTGCTTTTCGGGCGCCCAGGCCACTCCCCGGGCGCAGCGGTTCGTCACCCGCCAGCGGCACGACCGCCGGCCGCGAATGGAGCAGGACGGCATCGAGGGCCGCCTCCACGATGGCGACGCGATCGAAGGTCATGGGTTGGGACTCGTACTGACGGGATCGGCGGCGGAGGGCTCCGAAATCATAGCGCCGATAAGCCGGCGGTAATCGTGCGGTAAGGACCTCGGGCGTTCCCTGTCGCCCTACGGCGCCCACCCGACGGCGTCGCAGGAGCAGGAGGCCCGAAAACCGATGTCAAGCCCTGTCCGCGTCCGTCCAGCCCATACCGGGGGCGGTTGGCCAGCGTAGCTTCCGGTCAGCCGCCGATCGAGATCAGCGCGATCCCGGCCATTGCCAGCGCGACGGCGGCCAGCGCCACCCGGGGCAGCCGCTCGCCCAGCATCGTGCCCGCGAGGAGCATGGTGACCAGCGGGTACATGCCGGACAACGCGGCGGCAACTCCGGTGGGAATCGAGGCAAACGCAAGGACCACCAGCCCGTTGGCCGTCACGTCTGCGGCACCTGCGGCGACGATCAGGCGCCCGTTGTGTCGCAGGCCTGCGCCCTCGCCGCGGATGAGCGCCATGCCCCCGATCAAGGCCAGGGCTGCCGCGCGGCTGGCGATCAGCGCCCACAGCCGATCGTCCCGTGCCGCCAGGTCGATGAAAACGAACCAGCCGCCGAATCCGACCGCGGCCACCAAGGCGAGCTTCAGCGACCG
>JANMPX010000034.1:0-5550 GCA_031370085.1 Chloroflexota bacterium
ATGGCGACCCCCACCGGCAGCCGATCGATGGCGGTGTAATAGGCCCAGTTGACTGCCACCACGCCGATCCCGAAGCCGATGATCGGCAACCGGGCGGCCCGCGGCGGACGCAGCAGGTCGCGGCGGCGCCAGGCCAGGTAGCCGATGAGCGGGATGCCGGCAACCGCCACGCGGGCCTCGGACATCCGGGCGGCGGGGATGCCAAGCTCGAAGGCACCCTTGGCGAGGATGGCGGCGATCCCCCAGCAGAACGCGGCCAGCACTACGGCCAGCGTGGCCAGCACCGCGGGGCGTGATCGGAGGGTCACGGGGCGGGCTGTGGGAGTTGGGTGAGCTGGGTGAGCTGTGGGAGCGGCGTTCCGATCCGGCCGTCACGGGGACCACGCCGTGGACCAGGTGACGTGTCGGGCCGGCGTGGCGACCACGGCATGGGTCCAATGACGTACAGGGCCGTCACCAGTGGCGAGGCCGTAGTGTCAATGACGGTCACGCCGGCAGGGAGGTCTGGAGAGTAGGTGATGGTGGGAGCGGCTCGCGCTGCAGTCGCAGGCCGCGCAGCAGCTGGGCATTGAGCGCCACCACGATGGTGGAGATGCTCATCACCAGGGCGCCCACGCTCATCGGCAGGATGAACCCCCACGGCGCCAGGATGCCGGCCGCCACCGGGATGGCGAGCGCGTTGTATCCGGTCGCCCAGACCAGGTTCTGGATCATCTTGCGGTAGCTGGCCCGCGACAGCTCGATCGCCCCGACCACGTCGCGCGGGTCATCGCGCACCAGCACGATCCCGGCCGATTCGACCGCCACATCGGTTCCTGCGCCGATGGCGATGCCGACATCGGCCTGTGCCAGCGCGGGAGCGTCGTTGACCCCGTCGCCCACCATGGCGACCCGCACCCCGCCCGCCTGGAAGCGCCGCACTGCCTTCGCCTTGTCGGCGGGCAGCACCTGCGCTGCGACCTCGTCGATCCCGATGCGACGCGCCACCGAATCGGCGACCTCCTGCGCGTCACCGGTGATCATGGCCACCCGCAGCCCCATGGCGTGCAGCAACTGGACTGCCTCGAGCGACTCCGGCCGAATCTCGTCCTCGACCGCCAGCGCGCCGATCACCTGCCCGTCCGCGATGACGAACAGCACGGTGCGTCCCTCGGCGCTCCATGCCTCGGTTGCGGCGCGCAAGGTCGGGGGCAGCTGCGCGTTCGTATCGGTCAGCAGGCGGGGACCGCCGACCTCAACCGCTCGTCCGTCCACGGTTGCCCGCGCGCCCCGTCCCGGGAGGGATGCGAAGGCCTCCGCGCGGGCCGGCGCCAGGCCGCGCCGCTCGGCCTCGTGCACGATGGCGCGGGCAAGCGGGTGCTCCGAATCGGCCTCCACCGCGGCGGCCATGGCCAGCATCTGCTGTTCGTCGCTGCCCGGCGGCGTGGAGATCTCGACAAGCGCGGGCTTGCCGCGGGTCAGGGTGCCGGTCTTGTCGAAGATGATGAGCTGGAGGTCTTTGGCGCGCTCGAGCGCCAGCCGATCCCGCACCAACAGGCCGTTCCGCGCGCCAAGGGTGGTGCTGATGGCGATCACCAGCGGGATCGCCAACCCCAGGGCATGGGGACAGGCGATGACCAGCACCGTGGCCGTGCGGATCAGCGCCTGCTCCGGCTGGCCCACCGCCATCCAGGCTGCCAGCGTCACGACCCCCGCCGCCAGCGCAACGAAGAAGAGGAGCGCGGCGGCACGATCGGCCAGCACCTGGGCCCGACTCTGCGAGGCCTGTGCCTCGGCGACAAGACGCATGATCCCCGACAGGGCGGTCGCCTCGCCGACGGCGGTTACCCGTACGCGCAGGCTCCCTCCGGCAGCCACTGTCCCGGCGATCACCTTGCTGCCGGGCTCCTTGGTGACCGGGCGCGACTCGCCGCTGATCATCGACTCGTCAACGTCCGCGCTGCCTTCGATCACCTCGCCGTCAGCCGGCACCCGCGTGCCGGGGCGGACCAGGACGACGTCGCGGAGCTTCAGCTCTTGAAGCGCGACGGTCTGCGTGCCGGCGTCGGTGATCCGCTCGGCAGTGTCGGGAAGCAGCGCCGCCAGCGCGGACAAGGCCCCCTGCGCCTGCCCGATGGCGCGCATCTCGAGCCAGTGGCCCAGGCTCATGACGGTGATCAGGGTCGCCAGCTCCCACCACACGTCGACCTCGAAGACGCCCAGGCTCGCAGCCCAGCTGGTCACGAAGGCGACCACGATCGCCAGGCTGATGAGGGTCATCATTCCGGGCTGGCGGTCGCGCAGCTCGCTGCGGGCGCCCTGGAGGAAGACTCTGCCGCCGTAGGCGAACACGACAGTGCCGAGGATTGCCGGGATCCAGTCCGAGCCGATGAACGCCGGGGCCTGGTAGCCGATCCAGCCCTGCACCTCGGAGCTCCAGATGACCACCGGGATGGTCAGCAACAGCACGATCCAGAACTGGCGCCTGAACACCCCGGGGTCGTGGCCCGCGTGCTTGTTGTGCGCGACGTGGGCTCCGGGGGCTCCGTGCTCCATCGGCCTATTCATGGTCTCGACCAACCGTTTCGTTTGCCGGGCCAGCCACTAGCAACGACTCTCGGGCCGAAAGGGGCCGATTTCGAATCTCTGCCCAATGCCGGTTGGCTCGGAGTGCAAATGGACGCCATCGGGACGGGTCTGCCTCGTCGTTGGGTGAGCTGTGGGAGCGGCGCTCCGATCTGGCCGTCACGGGGACTACGCCGTGGACCAGTTGACGTGTCTGGCCGGAGTGGCGACCACGGCATCGGTCCAATGACGTACGGGGTCGTCACCAGTGGCGAGGCCGTGGCGTCAATGACGGTCACGCCGGCATGGGGGGCTGGAGAAGAGATGATGGTTGCATCGGCCTGTTCATGGTTTCGACCAACCGTTTCGTTTGCAGGGCCAGCCACTAGCAACGACTCTCGGGCCGGTAGAGGCCGATTCGCCTCTCTGTCTGGTGCCGGTTGGCTCTGGGCGTAAAGGGACGCTATTGGGACGGATCTGCCTCGTCGTTGGTTGCTCCAGCTGCAAACGAGTTCAGGGAACGAGTTCAGGGAACGAGTTCAGTCGCCGAGCCCGCGCATGCGCAGGTAGTTCTCGACCGATGCCGGCCGGCCCAGGAAATCGGCGACCAGGTCGTCTCCGTCGCGCGTGCCGTTGGGCTCCAGCACCGCGCGTCGGTACGCCGCGCCGACCTCGGGCGAGTCGATCCCCTCGGCCATGAAGCGGCCCCACATGTCGTCGCCGATCACCTCGGCCCACAGGTAGCCGTAATAGCCGGCATCGTAGCCGCCCATCAGGTGCCCGAACGAGGCCAGCGAGAAGGTGTCCTCGGGGTAGGGGAGCTGCATCACCGCGAAGGTGTCACGCAGGGCGCGGTCCATATCGACCGGCTCGCCGCTGTCATGCAGCGCCAGGTCGACGGCGCCGAACGAGACCTGCCGGGCGCCACGCAGCCCCACGTTGAGGTATCGGCTGCCGATCATCTTGTCGATCAGCTCCGGAGGCATCGGCTCTCCTGTCTTCCAATGGCGCGTGAGGCTGGCCAGCACGGCGGGCTGCCAGGTCCAGTGCTCCATGATCTGGGACGGCGCCTCGACGAAGTCCCACTCGGTCTCCGCCCCGCTGAACCGTGCGAACTCGGCGCGGGTGAGGCTCATGTGCAGGATGTGGCCGAACTCGTGGAACAGGGTCTCCGTCTCGCCGTGGGGGCCGTGCTTGAGCAGGCTCGGCCGCTCGCCGCTCGGCGGCGTCAGGTTGGCGACGATGGCATTCACCGGGGTCTGATAGGTCCCATCCGCGCGCCGATGGCCCACTACCAGCGGGAATGCGGCGGCGTGGTAGTACTTGCCCTCCCGCGGGAACAGGTCAGCGTAGAAGTGGGCGATCAGCTCACCGCTCGCTCGGTCGCGGACCTCGTACAGGCTGACCGATGGATGCCACGCGTTGGTCGGCTCGACCTGGCGGTACTCCAGGCCAAGGACCTTGCCGGTCAGCTCGAAGAGCCCGGCCATGACCGATGCGAGGGGCAGGTACTGGCTCACCTCCTCCTGGTCGACGCCGTGGTGCACCAGGGACTGGTGGTTGTCGTAGTAGGTCCAGTCCCAGATCTGGATCGGATCAACGATCCCGTCCTCCGCGGCCATCTCCTTCAGCCCCGCCACGTCGCGAGCGGCGGCCGCCGCGAGGGGCGGTACGATCTGGTCGTAGAAGGCGCGCACCCGCTCCGGGTTGCCGGCCATCTTGATCTCCATGGCGATGTGCGCCCAGGTCGGCTCGCCGAACAGCACGGCGATGCGCTGCCGCAGCTGGATCGCCTCCTCCAGCAGCGGCCGATTGGTGGCCACCGCCTGGTTCCAGGAGCGCCGCAGGAGCTTCTCCCGCAGGTCGCGGTTGCGGGCCTGCGCCATGAACGGCGTGAATTCAGGCCCCTTGATGCCGACCTTCCAGGTTTGCGGCGCGCTCCCCGGCTCGAGCCGCTCGATGTAGCTCGGCGGCAGTCCGTCCAGCCCTGCCAGGTCGACCTCGATCCCTTCCTGGTCCTCGTTGATGTTCCTCGCGAAGGCCGATTCCAGCTCCACCAGCCGGTTGCGCAGGCCTTCCAGCTCCTTGCGCGCGTCCGGCTCCAGCTCCTGGCCTGCTCGTCGGAAGTCCCTCAGCCAGCGGTCGACCAGCCGGCGTCGCTCGCCCTGCAGGGCGTCTGCCTCGGGGCTGTCGGCGAAGGCCCTGACCGCGCGGTAGATCTCCGGGCGGAACGGCAGGCTCACTTTCCACTTGTTGATGCGCTCCTCGGCCTGCTGGCCGGCGTCTCTCACCGCGGAATCGGTGTGCACGTAGGCCATGAAGGCAGAGGGGCCGTATCCGGCGGCCACCGTTGCGCCGGCCAGGTCGAGCAGGACCATGGTGTTGTCGAATGACGGCGCATCGGCCGATGCCACGGCGCGCGCCACCAGCTCCTCGGCGCTTGCCAGCGCAGCGTCAACCTCGCTGCGAACGCTCTCGGCGGTGACGTGGGTGTAGTCGTACAGCATCGCCGGGGCATGGTACAGGCCTCGGGGCCGACTGTTACACGCCCCACTTGTGCATCGGCGCCGGAAGGCCGTCTCCCGTGATCTGACACAACCGGTGCTTGTGCCGCGTTGCGCCTGGAGCCCTATCGGTGATGATGCACAACTGCCGGTTGTGCTGCCGGGCGCCGATGTACCATCGCGGTCCTTCGAAGGGGAGTGGAGATGAGGCGGCTCGCACTTTTCCTCGCCACGCTGGCCATCCTGGCGCTGCCCGCGGGAGCGGCGGCCACCGTCAGTGGCGGCTGCCTGTTGACCGGCAGCTCCAGCTCCGCCGGCTCCGTTGACCTGACCACCACCGCGGTCTGACATCTGCGCTCGACCGACCGCATCTCGGTCAACGGCCAGGCACCGAGCCTCCAGACCGATGCCGTCGCCAACGCCTATTTCCTCGGCCTCGCCATCCCGGTGGCGGGTGGTACGTCAAACGGAGACACGACCGGCGGCGCCGATGATGTCGACG
>JANMPX010000046.1:0-3436 GCA_031370085.1 Chloroflexota bacterium
AACCGGGTGCGCCATTCAGGGATCGCCGACCTGGCGCTCGGCGCCTTCGGCACCGGCGGTGACTGCGCAAGCGGTAACGCCTACACCTCCAGCCTCCCGGCGCTGATTGAGCTCCAGAACGCCTGCGGGACCGATGAGACCGGCGCCAGTCGCCCGCGTCCGGGTGGCGGCGCGATGGCGGTCACCAATCGGCTGCTCGCCGGGTTCGCGGTCGCGCTCAACGGGCACGCCGCGGGCGGCGACTGGAAGATCTACCCGGACAGCCCCCACCAGCCAGGGATGCCCGATCCGACTGCCGCAGCGGTGCTCGCCGTTCCGGAGACGGCCGTTCCCGGGGCGGTCAAGATCCGCTCCCTCGACCAGATCGTCTCGGCCGACGACGGCCATAGCATTCGACCAGAGGTGACCTTCATGGGACTCCCGCTTGCCGCGTCTCCGGCCGCGCTGCTGATCGGCCTGTACGGCTATGCCTTCCCCCTCATCCTGTACGTGGCGTGGGTGGTCCTGGCCCTGTGGGACCTGGCCCGTCGCGAGGACCTGTCCGGCGGCACCCGGCTTGGCTGGACGGCTGCCGTGCTGGTGCTGCCGCTGGTCGGTCCCATCGGCTACCTGCTGGCCGGCGGCTCGCAGATCCCGCGCGGGATGCGCCTCTTCCTGGTGCTCGGGGGAATCGCGATCTACGCGGCGCTGGCAGGGCTTGGGTTCCTGCTCTCCTGATCGGGGGAGCGCGCCCGGTGCCCGGCAACGGCGGCACTGTGGTGGAGCGTCCGACATCCGGGTCGCGTGCTCGACTGCCGAGCACACCGACCAGGATTGACCGATATCCCGGCTGAATCGTCGCTTTGCTGCTCGCCTGTCGAGCATTCGGCCGAGATGCGGCGTCTTTCCGGTCCATGCGCTCGGATGCCGAGCACCCACCCGACCACCGACGGGCAGGAGCGGGTCAGGACTCCGTCACGCCGGCACCAGTCGGCACGATCTCCCACCAGATCACTCCGGGGAGCAGCACGACCTGTTCGCCCGTGTCGGCATACGTCCAGGTTGTGCCTGCGCTGGCGGTGGCGCGCGACCAGTGGAGCGCAATGGCGCGGCCTCCGCTGTAGAGCGTCCCGTTGCCCTTTCCCACCAGGTGCTGCAGCCGCCTCGGGTTCCCGGCGGGGTCCGGGTCGCCGTAGACGACCTCCTCGGTCACGCGCTGAACGAGCACATGCGCGACCGTCAGGGGCTTTCCGGTGACCGCGTCGACCACGGTCTTGCCCGCGTCCTGGCGCGTCCACAGGCCCGTTGAAGCGTTCCACGACCAGCCGAATCGCCAGTAACTGGTGGTGCGGATCTCGAGAGCGGCGACGCTGCGCCCGGCCGGCAGTGTCACATTCGGGTCGAACGTGAACGGTGGCCGCAGCTGTCGAACTTTGGCTGCGAGTCGGTCGATCGCTCCTCCCGACCCGAGTGCGCTGCGGATCGCTTCCACGTCCCCGTACAGGTTATGGGGCGCCGGGTTCGTCCCGGAGCGCTTGAACCACGGCCAGGCGCCGGTGATGCCGTTGACATAGGGCATGCCCGCCGCGGCGAACCGCTGGAGGGCCCCATTGCTGGCGCCGAACCCGACCGGCAGGACGCCGAGATCCTGCCACAGGTCGATGTTGTAGTACCTGGCGCTGCGGACCGGCCCGGTCAGGCCGATCGTCGGCCGGCACAGGTAGATGGCCGTGAAGCGCGTCACGTCCCCCTCGACCGTCGCCTCGAACACCATGTCGGCGTTGGACAGGTTGCGCGCCGGCCGGGCCAATGGGTGGTTCTCGATCTGGACCGATAGCGCGGTTCGAGTCAACAGCGATGGATCGGCGACCGGCAGTCCGTTCAGCGGACATGCGACCGCCAACTCAGCGCTTGGCGATGGCGAAGGGGTGGGGGTGGGAGACGGCGACGGGGTCAGCTCGGCGGTGGCCGTTGGCGACGGTGACGCGACCGCCTGTGGCGTCGTATTGGGCCTCAGCAGGAGCCATCCGGCCAGGACGACGACCACGACTGCCACGGCTGCAGCGGCAGCCAGCGGCCCGCTCCCGAGCTGGCGGAGGCGATACATGCCAAGGATGGTAGCCGATGCCAAAGGGACAGCCATGGCACAATCGGGCTGTGGAAGGTCCCGTCGAACACCCCGGCCGCCGCGGCTCACCGAACCCGCGCGCCCCGCTGGCCGCGTTGCTTTCGTTCCTTTTTCCCGGCCTTGGGCAGGCGTACAACGGGCAGTCCGTGCTGGCCTGGCTCCTGGCGGCGCCGGCCCTTCTCATTGTCGGCACGGTGATCGCCGTCCTGCTGACGGGCACCTCGAAGTTCGTCACGAGGCTCTTCGACTTCCGATTCCTGATCGGACTCGTCGTGCTCGACGTGGTCCTCCTGGCGTGGCGACTGTTCGCGATCGCGCAGGCCCACGGTCGTCGCGAGCGGCCGAGTCCGCGAAGCTGGGCGACGTGGGTCACCGCCCTGCTGGTGATCGTCACGCTGGCGATGCATGCGCTGCCGGCCTATTACGCCGTCAGGACAATCGACACCCTCGACTCGGTCGCGCTGGGAGGGACCCACAGCGGCAACCTGGGTGACACCTTTCCCCTCTTTTCGGGGCTGCCGGTGCCCTCCAGCCAGCCGGACGTGACCGCGGGAGAGCGGGTGAACATCCTGCTGGTGGGGATCGACAGCCTCCCCGGCCGCACCACCCACCTCACCGACACGATGCTCATCGTGAGCCTCGATTCGCGCGGCTCAAGGTCGGCCATGATCTCGGTGCCGCGCGACCTGTATGGCGTGCCCCTTCCGGACGGCCGCCTGTACAACGCCAAGCTGAACTCGCTGATGGTGGTTGCCGCCGCGCGCCCCGCCGAATACCCACTCGGCGGGGTCGGAACTCTTAAGGCCACCATCGGCAAGCTGCTGGGCATGCACATCGACTACTTCGCGGCCATCAACCTGCTCGGCTTCAAGCAGGTGGTCGATGCCATCGGAGGGATCGATGTCACGGTCCAGCGGGCGGTCAACGACCCGACCTACTTTGACGAGTTCGATCACCTCGTCGGCTTCTACCTCAAGCCGGGGACCTATCACATGAACGGGCACCTGGCGCTCGCCTTCGTCCGATCGCGCAAGGGGTCCGGCGACAGTGACTTCACACGGGCCGATCGCCAGCAACAGCTGCTCGCCGCCGTACGGGTCAAACTGACGGCAGGTAACTTGCTCGTGGCGCTGCCCGGCCTGCTCGACGCCGTGAAGAACACAATCGCCACCGACGTGCCGAGCGATCGGATCGCCGAGCTGGCGCAGGCGATTCAGGCGGCGGACATGTCGCAGCTGCAGCGGATCGTCCTTCAGCCTCCGCAGTACATGACCGCTGATCCGTTCTCGAAGACTGGCTACATCCTGGTCCCTGATCTCGCGGCGATCC
>JANMPX010000077.1:0-16664 GCA_031370085.1 Chloroflexota bacterium
CACCGGGGCGGGATCTTCCACCGGGGCGGGATCTTCGACCGGGGCGGGATCTTCCACCGGGGCGGGATCTTCGACCGGGGCGGGATCTTCCACCGGGGCGGGATCTTCGACGGGGCCGGGATCTTCCACCGGGGCGGGATCTTCGACCGGGCCGGGATCTTCGACCGGGGCGGGCGCAGTCTCATCGCAGGCGCGATCGACCCAGATCGTCTTCTTCTTCGAGTTGGGCGACCCGTTGGCCGGCCATTCAACGCGGTAGTGGCCGGCCGGCAGGGTGATGATGCGGGAGGCATAGACCCCGTCACCGCTGGTGTCATAGGTTCCGGAGGCGACGACGCTGCCGTCGCCGGTCGGGGGCTCGCTCAGCACCTGCCAGGTGCCGGCCTCGGTCGGCGACGGATACCAGAACTCGAGCCAGAAGTCGCAGACAAACGGCTCGTTGCTGTGCTCGACGGCCTCCTGCCCGGTGGCCGCGTCGTGCACCTTGAGCGTCCCACTATTGCCGGACGCACCGCCCGACTGATTGGCTCCCACGGCCGGGCTGATGGCCACGGCGAGCGAGAAGGTGAGGGTCACGGCGGCAGCCGCGAAGAGGTTACGTCGGGACCTGGGGTGAGTGGCTCGATCGCTTGTGAACATCGTGGGCGCATCCAGATGACTACGGACTTGACGCCGATAGAGTCATCCGCCAGCGCCGACATGGCTATGACCCAGTGGTACCTCTGGGTGCGCGGCACGGTGCGCTCGACCGCACTTTTCCGACCAGGTGCGGTCTGGTGCAGTACCTACCCGGTACCTCCGGCCGAAGAATCGCTAGCCACGGGAGCTGGCTGCGAAGGCCCGGACGAAGGCCTCCTGGGCGGCTGTTTCGACGGCCTGCGGGTGGCGAACCGATCGCACGGTGGCGATCGCAGTGGCTGCATCCATGCCCCCCTCGACAAGGGCGCATGCCGCCACCGTACCGGTGCGGCCCACCCCTCCCATGCAGGCGACCGCCACATTTCCGTGGATCCGGCCCTCGCGCACTTCGTCGAGGATCTGCTGCATCTCCGCGACGTTGGCCGGTGGCTGCCCATCCGGCATGGGGTGGCGCCGTACCCCGACACCTTGGAGGGCACCGCGTTCGACAATCCGCGAGTCGCTCCAGCGAGCCAGCTCGTCGTCCTCCACCAGCAGCATGAGTCGCGTCACTCCACTCCGCGCGAGCGACGCGAAGTCCCCATCCATGTCTCGGCGGTAGGTGCGTCCGGGGTATCGGGTGGAAGCGCCCTGCTTGCCGGGAAGGAATGTAAGCCCCAAGCGGCCCGGCAGACTGTCACTCAGCAGATCCGAGTCGATCCAGTCAATGCGGAGCGGCGGATCGAAGCCTGCATGATCGGCGTTTTCGACCGGACGCACCATCAGTTCAGGTTGGTACGCGGGCAGAAGTGGCCGCTCGACTCGAGTGGCTGCCCGCAGAAGGGACAGCTCGGCCTGCCGGCCGCGACAAGTCCTGCCGCCCGGCGCACGAAGTCACGGGCGCGCGCCGGCTCGATCCGAACGCGCAGCAGGTCAGGTCCGGACAGGTCATCGTCCGCCGCCAGGCGAAACGCGCCGTCCCCTCCGACCGGCTGCGCTTCGATCACCACGCGGTTGTCCTCCTCGTCCCAGGCGAGGGAGATGGCGCCCACCCGGAAGGCCTCGACCACTGGCGTCTCCAGTGGAGCATCGTCTCGCTCGGCGCCATCGGTCAGGTCGACCGCGTCGAGTAACCCCGCCAGCCGGCCTACCAGGGCTGCCAGGTGCACCTTTTCCAGGCCCAATGTGACGAGTGCGCCCCCCTGGCGCGCCTGGAGATAGAAGGTCCTCGCCCCGGGATCGCCGACCGTGTCGGCCACGAATCGGTCCGGCGTCTTGAAGTCGAACAGGTGGCGGGCCATGTCCTCATCCTAGCCGGAATCGCACCGCTAGAGTGGTACCTGATATGACACGGCGTCGCGCCACGGGAACCGTTCGCCTGCGGCCAATGCGAAGCGCGTATCGGCGCAACCGACCCCGGCGCCGCGGCCGCCGCTCGGCGCAGAGCCGCTGGCTTGGATGGATCGCGGCCGCCCTCGGAGTCGGGGCCATCGCATTCATCGTGGGGCGCGCCGGACTGGACGCCGCCCTTTCGGGCCCCACCCCGGTCCCAACCGCATCCGGGCCTGCACAGGTGCTCTTCGGGAGGGCGCTTGACCCTGCGACCGGCGAGGCGACCGGCGGGATCAACCGTTTCCGTGCTGGGGACGGGATGGCGTACTCCGTTCAGCTGCCTTCAGGGGCGGCCGGCGGAACGGTGCTCATCGAGGTGGTACGGCTCGACGGATCGACGGAGACGGTCATGCAGGAGCCGACGGCGACCGTGCCGCAGATCGCCGGCAAGGCGTTTGGCTTTCGACCGAGTGCGGCCGCGATGCTGGCCACCTGGGGCCCGGGCAATTTCGTGCTGCGCATCTATGCCGATCCTGCGGGTCAGCCACTGGCAGCCGGCCGGTTCACCTTGGTGGAATCACCCGGAGCTTCATGAGCGGGGGCATGGGGATCGGAGCTGTGCCCGATCTCCGATCCCGATTCCCCCGGTGTCAGAGCTGGCCCCGGCCGGCATTGCACCTGCGCGGGTGCCCAAGCCAACTCTCGTGACCGAGCCTAACTCCCCCAGAATGCACCTGTCAACCCCTAATTGACCGACAGTGCCTCGCTCGTCAGCTCATAGGCGCCCCGGTGATCATTCTGCTCGGCTCGAAGGGCTGCCCACTCGCGCAGGACCTCCCGCTTGCGACTGGCGGATCGCCCGGCCCGCGCCAGGTTCGCGGTCTCCGCGTAGCCCGATTCTGCCCCAGCCAGATCGCCATCGACCCGCAGCGCGCGCGCTTCGGTGAGCATCGCGGTCAGCTCCACTGCGTGGTTACCGGTCGCCCGGGCCAGGGCGATCGCCTGTCGAGCGATGCGCACCGCTTCAGCCGGGTTATCGCGGGCGAGCGCGACCTGGGCCTCGGTATCCAGCACCGCTGAAAGAAACCGGTCGTCGCCGGCGCGTTCGAATTCGATCCGTGCGTCTGCCGCGAGCTCGGCGGCGCGGTCCGTGTTGCCGGTCGCGAGGTACGCAAGCGCCAACGTGTTCTGGATCTGGGCGGATTCGAAGGTCGCCCCGGCTGAACGCAGGAGGGCCAGCCCCTGGGTACCGGTTCGAATGGCGGCCTCAGTGTCGCTGGTTTCGTGATAGGTGATCGCCAGGTTGAACAGGAACATCGCCCGGCGTCGATCGTCGAGATCGTCGGCGAGACCCCGCGCCGTTTCCAGGTACGTCAGGGAGCGCGCGTGGTCTCCCCGACGCCCTTCGACAGCCGCCAGTGCCATCAGCAGCCGCATCTCGAAGTCCGGCTCCACTTTCAGCCCCGCTCGAACCCGCTCAAGGAGCGAGTTCAGCAGGCTCCGAGCATCGGCCTCCTGGTCAGACAGATACAGGCCATAGGCCAGCCAATAGCGGGCCAGCGCCTCGTCCGAGATACGTCCCAGAGAGCCGAACAGGCGCGCAGCTTCCGCCGCCGCGACGATCGCCTCCCGACCATTGTCAAGGCGCGCCATCGCTTCGGCCTGTCCCCTCAGGATCTCGGCGCGTGCCTGGCCATCAAGCGCATCCTCGAGGAGGGCCGCGTAGCCATCGGCGGCAGCCTGCCAGTCGCCGGAGGCGAGCGTCATGTCCACCGCCAGGCGATTCCAAACAGGACTCTGCTCATCGAGGAAATGGCTCGGAGGGAGCGCCAGCCGCTCGGCCAGGTAGCGCAAAGCCACCATCGAGGGGCGCGCGATGCCCGTTTCGAGCGCGCTCACGTATGCCTTCGTGTAGCGATCGCCTGCGAGTTGCTGCTGTGTCAGCCCGACGCGCTTGCGCGCGTCGCGGATGCGGGCGCCGATCTGGAGGGCGAGCGCGCTGTCGTGCGCGGTCGCGCGGGCGACCGTCCGGGTTCTCGGCATTGACGGAGTATAGACCGCTTGGCAAGCCCCACTTGACCGGCTTCCAGACGAAAGTACTGCGGGGCCCCCGGAGTCAGGGTACCGATGGGTCATTGCCCGGCGGACCCTGGGGCACGACCTTCACCTTGCGGTCCCAGCGCTCGATGGCGAGCCGACCGCTGAGGGAGACGGCGGATGCGCAACGCACACACCGGCGGCGGCTGGCCGAGCTAGGCCAACCTACCGCACATCCACGAACCGGGGGTAGGCCGCGGGCGACTCCCTGCCGATCGAGCGCAGGAGAGTTTCAGCCCGCGGCATCGTGTTACCCGTCGCTCACAGTGACGGAAGCTCTTGCTCGGCATGGGCGGGACTAACGAAGAGATCTCCCAGCTCGGCCAGCCGTTGCGGCATGGTCTTCACGGTCCACCGATCAGGGACGAGGGACGGATCGTCGAGCTCCTCCCAGCGAATCGGCGCCGAGACCGGCGCCCCGGGAAACGGCCGGACCGAGTACGGCGCCACGAGTGTCTTGTTGACTGCATTCTGGGTGTAGTCGAGGCGGGCACGGCCGCGTCGATCGCTCTTCGACCATTTCCAGCTCACCAGCTCGGGCACCATCTGCCCAACCGCGCGCGAAAGCGATTCGACCCAGCCGCGCGTTTCCTCAAAGGTGTAGGTCGGCCTGACCGGAACCCAGATCTGCACGCCCCGCTTTCCCGTCACCTTCGGCATCCCGGTGACCGAAAGGTGGGCAAGGGCCGTCCGGTAGAGTCTCGCCAGGACGAGGACCTCTTCGAAGGTCGTCTCGGCTCCCGGATCGATGTCGATCAGCGCGTAGCTTGGCGTGTGCGGTGCGTCTGTACGGGAGGTCCACGGATGCAGCTCGATCGCCCCTTCCTGGGCCAGCCAGGCGAGCGTCGCGACCCGGTCAACGATCGCGTATGTCTTGTTGCCCTCGTGCCCGGCGTAGGACCAGCGGGCCATCCACGACGGCGCATGATGCGGCAGATCCTTCTGCCAGAACCCCGGCTTGCCGATCCCATCGGGGAAGCGCTGCAGGGTCAGCCCGTGGTTCGCCAGGTGCGGGACCAGCGCTGGACCGATGCTCACGTAGTACCGGACAAGGTCGCGCTTGGTCTGCGCGGGAACCGGCCCGTCGGCAGGGAAGAGCACCTTGTCGAGGTTGGTAAGGCGCACTTCGTGGCCCGCCACCGCCCAGATGCCCTCTCGACCGATCGTCTCGAGAGCCGAGAGCTCGGCCGCCGACGCCGCCAGAATGGCGACCTCACCTGGCTCTGCCACCTTCCCCGAGGACGTTGGCGGGCGCGTGCGGGTGGCGACTCGGGCGATCGGCCGCGCCTGTTCACGCACGACCGATGAGGCTTCCCTGCCAATCTCGATCCCCTTGAAAGCGGCCTGGCGCAGGACGCCGTCAGTGGTCCACTCGGCGAACTCGGCGCGGATCACCAGCGAGGGCTCAACCCAGCGCGCGCCTGGCAGCCGCGGGACCGGATCCAGCGCTGATTCCTCACGTGTGATCGGTTCCAATTGAGCGAGCAGGGCTCGACGCGCGGCTTCAGAAATGCCGCTTCCCACCTGGCCGGCATGCCGCAGCCGCCCGTCTTCGTACACCGCCACCACCAGCGATCCAAGCGACGCAGGACTGCCCTGCCCCGGCAGCCAGCCGACCACCACCAGCTCCTGTTCGAGGCGCAGCTTGATCTTCAGCCAATCGCGCGAACGGTGGCCGGGGTCGTACCGGCTCGAGCGACGCTTGGCGACGACCCCCTCCAGTCCCTGCTCCGCGGCCGCCTGCGTGAAGGCGACACCGTCGCCGACGACATGGGCGGCGTAGCGGACCATCGGATGCGGACGCAGGATCTGTCGCAGAACGCGCTTGCGTTCCTCGAGGGGTACCTCGAGCAGCGACCGGCCATCGCTGTGAAGCAGATCGAAGGCCATGTACACGATCGGAATGGCTGCTCTCGCCTCGTCGCTTGGCCTTGGTGCATCTAGGGCGCGCCGGCCGGTTGCCGCCTCCAGCCCGCGCAGGCCGGTGCGGTCCTGAAGAAGGGAGAAGCTCGGCCGCCCCTTGGCGTCGAGCGCCACGACCTCCCCATCGACGATCGCTTCGCCGGCTGTGATCCACTCGGCAGGCCCCGCGAGGTCAGGGAAGTAGACCGCCGCGTCGATCCGGTTGCGGGTCCAGAGCCGCACCATCCCATCACGGACGACGGCTTCCACGCGGTAGCCGTCCCACTTCGCCTCGAAGAGCCAGGCTGGATCGTCGAAGGCACCGTCGGTGAGCGTGGCCAGCATCGGCGGCACGAAGTCCGGCATCGGCGCGGGCCGCGAGGCTGAGAGGTCCGGCGGCCGCTCGGGAGCAGGGGCACTTCCCATCAGCCGCGGTGCCGCATTGGCCGCCACCTCTTCGTTGGTGCGCCCCGACTTCACGCTCGTGGTCTGGTCTTCGGCGTCCCAGCCGCTCATCGCGGCCTCGTCGCGCTTGTGGATGAGCAGCCACTGGCCAGAATCGCTGGGGCGCCCGAAGGCGTCGCGTCGACCGCCGGTCTGGACAATGGTGAAGCGCCCGTTCAGTCGCTTGCCCGCGAGCGTGAATTTCAGCTCGCCCTTGACGAGGGCGGCCGACGGGGCATCGGTCTCTTCGGGAGTGAAGGTCCCCCAGTCCCACACGATCATGTCGCCGGCGCCGTACTCGCCGGCCGGGATGACGCCCTCGAAGTCCAGGTACTCGACCGGGTGATCCTCGGTCCGTTGGGCAAGGCGTCGCGCATCGGGGTCGAGCGTTGGGCCTCGCGGCACCGCCCAGCTGACCAGCACGCCGCCGATCTCCAGGCGCAGGTCGTAGTGCAGGCGTGTTGCCCGGTGGCGCTGCACCACGAACCGCCCGCTCCCCTCTCCGGGTGGTCCGGGCTCGGGTTCGGGGGTGCGCGCAAAATCGCGTTTGGACCGATACGCCTCGAGCGGCATCGGGCCGATGATGACAGGACGGCTCAGAGGCTGAGGTCTTCAAGCGTGGCGACGACCCAGCCGGCGCCTGCGACCCGCAGAGCGTCGCCCGAGACCGCCCCCGTCGTCACCGCAATCGGAATCATGCCGGCGGCGACGGCGGCCAGCATGTCCCAGGTGGCATCGCCGACGTACCAGCACGATGCGGGGGGAAACCCGGCCTCGGCGGCCGCCAGCAGCAGCAGGTCGGGCGCCGGCTTGGCGTGAGCCACGCGGCTGCCATCGACCACCCGGGCGGGGCGAGCCAGGCCAAGCGCCGCGACCGAGGCGGCCACCTGCTCGGGCCGGCTGGAGGTGGCGATCAGCCACGGAATGGCGACCCGGTCGAGGTTCCCGAGCAGGCGCCCGACGCCGGGGAGTGGTCGGGGGTGACGGTTCATCTGGGAAAAGATCTCGCCGCAACGGACATCGATTCGCTCGTCGCGACCAGGCTCCAGGGTGATCCCCGCCGACGCAGCGACCTCTCGAGCCAACCGCTTGCCATCCGAGCCGATCAGATCGGCGACCTGGCGGCGCGCGGCGGGTAGATGTTCCTCACCGAAGACCGCCAGCCATGCCCGAATCCGCGTCTCCACGGTATCGACCAGCGTGCCGTCGAGATCGAAGACGACCGCGCCGGGTTTGGGCAAATCGACGAGCGGCTCGGACATCGGTCTACGATACCCGCCATGCCCTCCGCGTTCGCCCGCCACTGGACCCTGGACCCACAAGTCGACTTCCTCAACCATGGCTCGTTCGGCGCTACGCCGCGCCCGGTTCTGGCAGCGCAGCAGGCCTGGCGCGACCGGATCGAGGCTGAGCCGGTGCGCTTCTTCGCTCGCGACTTCGAGGCTGCTCTCGACGACGCCCGCGCATCGCTCGGCGCGTTTGTCGGGGCTGATCCGGACGACCTCGCCTTCGTCCCCAACGCGACGGCCGGCACCAATGCGGTGCTCCGCTCGCTGCAGTTCGACGCTGGCGACGAGCTGCTCACGACTGATCACGCGTATAACGCCGCCAGGAACACGCTCGAGTTCGTCGCGGCTCGCGATGGGGCACGCGTCGTGGTTGCTCCGGTGCCATTCCCGATCGCATCGTCCGAGCAGGCGCTCGAGGCAATCCTGGCCGGCGTCACTTCCCGGACACGGCTTGCCCTGATTGATCATGTGACATCGGCCACCGCGCTCATCTTTCCGGTCGAGTCCCTGGTACGGGAGCTGACGCGACGTGGCATCGAGACGCTGGTCGACGGTGCCCACGCGCCGGGAGCGCTGCCCGTGGCGATCGAGCAGCTCGGCGCGACCTTCTACGTGGCCAACCTGCACAAGTGGGTGTGCGCCCCCAAGGGAGCCGGCCTGCTCTGGGTCGCAGCGGAACGGCAGATGACCGTTCGGCCGCTCGCGATCAGCCACGGCGCTAATTCGCCGCGCGAAGGTCGGAGCCGGTTTCGGGTTGAATTCGATTGGACCGGCACGGCCGATCCAACGCCCTACCTGGCCGTCCCCGAGGCCATCCGCTTCGGAGAGCAGCTGCTCGATGGGGGGTGGCAGGCGCTCAGGACGCGCAATCGCGCCCTTGCCCTGTCGGGCGCCCAGCTCTTGCGCGAGGCGCTGCAATCCCCTGCCGCAGCGCCGGATGAGATGCTCGGTCCGATGGTTTCGGTCCCGCTGCCGCTGGAGGCAGGCCCGGGTCGAGTGCAGGGCGTCGAGCTGTACGACGACCCCGTTCATGCGGACCTGATCCGCCAGGGGATCCAGGTGATGGTCACCCCATGGCCGCAACGACCCGACGGCGGTCCGTGGCAACGCCTCGTGCGCATCAGCGCAGCGGCCTACAACGACCTCGAGCAGTACCGGCGCCTCGCCGAGTTGCTGCCCGGGGCACTGGCTGCTGCCACAGCTGCGTAGAGTCGTCACCGATGACCCTGGACCGCCGAGCCCTCAGCTCCGTCCTCGCGATCGGCTCGATCAATGTCGACCTCGTCGTGGCGGTGCCAAACCTGCCCCGGGCCGGGGAGACCGTGCTCGGTGGTCGGTTCGCGCGTCATTTCGGCGGCAAGGGGGCCGCCGGCCAATCGATCAGCCAGTCCGTCCTGGCGGCGAACGCCGCGGCCGGCTTGAGCGTCGCCCGCGCCGGAGCGCGCGATGGCATGCCCCAGCGCGCCGAGATCGAGGCTGAGCTGGCGCACTGAAGGTCGGTACCCTTACGGTACCTTGGAGCCATTCCTTGGGCACGGGGCGCGGACGACACTGGCGTCGATGCGAGCCCAGGCAGTTGCCCGGCAGTCGGTCCGCACGGCCGATCTGATGGCGCCCCTTTCCGCCGCGCTGGACGCCGCCATCGGCATTCCCAGCGGACACGCATTGCGCACCAGCTTGCTGGCCATGCGCCTGGCGGAGGCACTGGGGATCGGCGATCGTGATCGCTCGGCTCTGTTCTATGCCGCCCTTCTTCATGAAGCCGGCTCGCAGCCGACCGCGGAGGGGCGAGAACGGATCGCGACACGCCGCCTGGTGGTCCTGTCCCGCGGATCGGAAGATGAACGCCGCGCTGAGGAGCACGCACGTGCCCGACGCGGCGCCCGGATCGCGCTGCAGGCCGGCTTTGGTCCTGAAGTGGCGGTGACCATCATGGCGCTGCACGAGCATTGGGACGGCAAGGGATTGCCGATCGGACTCGCAGGACCCGCCATCCCGCTCTTCGCGCGACTGGTGGCGGTCTGCCACGACCTGGAACGCCTGATCCAGCAGCGCGGAGCTCAACACGCGGAGGAGGCGATTCACGCGCGGGCCGGATCCTGGTACGACCCCGAGCTGGTTGGTGTGCTGCTGGCCCTGTGCAGCACCGGGCTGCTGCCGGAGCTCTCGGACGAAGATCTGGCCGATCGGGTCGCCGATCTCGAGCCCAGCTGGCTTGAACGCCGATCCGACGCCGGTGACGAGATGCGCATCCGCGGGGCACTCGGTTCCGGCAACCCTCTCTAGCCGGCCACCCGCTCCGGCTCTGCGGCAGCTTTCCGTTCTGCGAGGCGCGGTCGCCCTCGGGCCAGCAGCACCCCCCCAAGCAGGACGGTTACCAGGAGCGCCAGGCGGTTCAGGACCGATGCCGCCAGCGCAACCTCGGCGGGAAGCCCAAGAGCCACCATGAGCCGTCGCGCCTTGGACATCGATCGCTCCTCATGTGTGTTGTCTTGGCCTGGAAGCAACCTACCAGCCGCCTCGGAGCGGCCACAACCCTGACCGAACCGGTACCTTGCTCCCGTCCGCGGGGTCCGGGTACATCGGTCCCGTACCGTTGGGCGGAGGTACATCCGACGGCCGAAAGCGAAGGACCGCCCGGTCGCCCGAGCGGTCCTCCCGCGGTGAAGCAGCCAAGGCTACGAGACCGTGGGGCAGCCCCCGATCGCGTTGCTCCAGGTGGGCTGGACCGCATACACCTTGCCGCTGAGCGTGATGTTCGCGGACTTGGCGCTCCATGCGCACTTGTCGGCGTTCTCGGCGCCGGAGCGATCGGTCCAGCCGCTGCTCGGGAACGGGTCCGTTTCGGCCTCGCTGTACTCGTGGCCCGCGACCACGCTGAAGCCGTCGAACCACCCGTTGCCATACGAGTTGTTCGTCGTGTTGATGAAGTTCGCACCGCATGAAGCGCCGGCATCAGGCATGTACGGGATGTAGGCGTAGGCCAGCGTCCCCGATGTCGAAGTCGTCGAGCTGTGCCACGCGCACCAATTCCCGCCGGTTGCAGCGAAGCCGTTCATCGACTTGCCGGTGGGAGTGAAGACCATGTAGGTGGCGTTGGCGTTGTAGGCGAAATGGGCGGCCTGGCGCCTGGCCGCATTGGCGATGTCCGTCTGCGTCGGGCTGGCAGGCACCGCGGTCGGGTCGTTCCAATCACCCTTCAGCTGGCCGGCCGGGTTGGAGATGTTGACAGCCCCGCTGACCGACGCGCAGTTGGTCGTTCCCCGCGGGACGTTCTGGCAGTACTGCCTCACGATATCGTTCCACGCGCTTCCGCCGACGTTGGAGAAGAAGTCATGGTTGTAGGTCTGCGCCTTGGCGCTGGAGTACCCGCCGGTGCTGAACCCGGAGCCGCCCCACTCGGGTCCCCACCAGCTGATGTAGATGGCCGGCGTGGTCTGAATCGCGCCACCGTTGGAGAGCAGATTCTTTGCGCCGCCCTTGCCGGCCGCCGCGCGAGCCTCGCCGCTGTGCCCACGGTAGACGCCCATGTAGGAAGTGGGCCATGAGGCGTGGGCGGAGGTGGGTTGGCGGGCAGCCGATGCGCCTCCGGTGGCTCCGAGCAAGAGAGTAAATGCCGCGATGATGGCAAGCGAGGACCGTGCGGAGAATCTCATGGCAGCTCCTGGATTCGGTACGACGAAAACGATGGGCGGCACGATACACCGGCCGAACGGTTGCGCAACCGACTTCGACGCGGTTGTGGTGCCGCGGGGCACCGGTCCCAGGACCCGTGGGTGCCCAGGTCAGGCCGTCTCTACCTCCACCGCCTTGTCTTCTTCGACCGAGCCGGCGCCTTCGAACCGGTCGATGCGCCGGAGATTGACGAGGACAACCTGGTCCCGACGTTCCAGGGGCTCGGCGTCGGCCCGTTTGATGACCGCCTCGGTGATCGGCACGAAGCGCGGGTTGACACGGTAGAGATACCCGGACGCCTGGGCGCCAGGGGGCACGTGGACGCTGCCGGAGACCTCGAATGGACCGATGCGCAGATCGACCGGCTGTCGCGGCCGGTGCAGGCGACGCTGGGGATCGGAGGCCTGCCTCGGCGGCACGACCAGGAGGACCTCGCCAACGTCGAAGGCGACCCATTCGGGCTCCGTGGCCGGGGCACCGGCAAGACCGCCGCCGGCATGCGTATCCCACCGCAGATCGTGCAGAGCCTGGGATCGAGCCGGCGCCCACCGGTTCGTATCACCATCAACGGGTACACCTACCGGAATACGGTGGCGGTGATGGGCGGTGAATTCTGGGTGGGAGTCAGCGCGGAGCACCGCGCAGGATCCGGTACGGCCGCCGGCGACCAGGTCGACGTCGACCTTGAGCTCGATACAGAGCCTCGCGAGGTCACGGTGCCGATGGATTTCGCCCGCGCGCTCGATGGCGACGGCGATGCCAGGCGTTTCTTCGACACACTGTCCTACAGCAACAGGCTGCGCCATGTCCTGTCGGTCGAGGGCGCCAAGACGGCCGAGACGCGAGACCGTCGTATCGCCAAGGCCGTCGCTTCCCTGCGCGAGGGCCGAGCCTAGGTCGCCACGGCGCGAGGCCGGAGGTCGGCCGCAGCGAGTGCGACCAACCGGCGCGCCCCGAGATGCTTGAAGATGCGGGTGGCCGCCTTTCGGGATTCGGCGTCGCCGGTGAGCCGCCATCGGTCGAGGTGACAGAACCCCTCGCGCAGCGGAAGATCAAGCTCGCGCCACGCCTCGAGCGCGACGGCCCAATCCTTCTCTCCAGCGCCGGAATCGCCTTGCCCCGCGCTCCCCTGCGCCGCCGCAGCGCGCAGCGTGGTTCGAATCGCGGCCTGGGCCCGGCCCCAGGTCTGCTCCTGTTCCAGGTCGTTCAGGGCGGCCGTCGCGACCTCGAACTGGCCATTCCAGGCCGCAACACGGCCCGCCAGCGCCAGCGCCTCCGAACGCTCGAAGCCGACTGTCTGGCGCGATGCGGCCTGCGCGCGGACCAGCGCACCCGACAGGTCGCCCGACAGCATGGCAACCATGGCCCGCGCCTGGTCGACCCAGCCGAGCGCCTGCGGATCCAGGTCGGGCTCCATCGGCCCCAGGCGTTCGAGCGGGCCCCCGGGGTCGGGCGCGGAGCGCAGAGCCTCGATCATCGCGCGCGTGCCGGAATAATCGAGCCGATAGGAGGTCGGGACATCCCCGGCCGACGCCTCCTGCAGCGCGCCGAGAGCCCATTCCCAGTCGCCGGTGTCGATCGCCACGATGGTCGCGATGTCGAGCAGCTGCAGCGCCATCTCGCGGTTCCCCAGCTTCTCGGCCAGCTCAAGGCCGCGACGGGCCGTATCGAGGGTCGCGCGTGGGTCGTCGCTGACCATCAGCCAAGCCACGTTGTTGAGCGCCCGCAACTCGATCGATCCGAGCCCCGCCTCCTGTGCGTCGGTGATCGCAAGGCGAAGCTCGGTCAGGCCGTCGTCCGCCGCTCCCTGGCCGGCGCGGGCGGTGCCGCGCGTGACGCGGGCATCGATCGCCACCGCTTCGCCGAGGGCCGATGGCTCGGCCGCCTTGGCCGCGCTGATGGCCCGCTCCGCCCATTCCAGGGCTCGATCGTTGTCGCCGCGCAAGAGGTGGGCTCGTGCCAGCTCGGCGGGCAGCTCCAGCGTGGCTGCTGAGCTGTGGCTGCCCTCCGGAATTGAGCTCCAGGCGACCTCGAGCTCGGCGAGTGCCGTGTCGGAGCGCTGCGCCTGGAGCAGCAGGCTCGCCAGCTGTGCTCGATGGCGCGACGAGCCGACCGTATCGCCCTGGGCGTCGCGCAGGTCGATCGCCATCCGCAGGTATTCCTCCGCCTTGTCGAAGCGCGCTGCGGCTCGGGCGGCCATGCCTGCCGCCTCTGCCAGGTCGGCGCGGACCGGGCCGTCACCGGTGAGCGTCAGCGCATGCTCCAGGTGCACCAGGGCTCGCTGCGGGGCATGCTGCGCCTGCGCGCGCACAGCGGCCAGGCGAAGCGCCTGTCGCGCCCGATCAGCGACGGCATCCTTGTCGCTCTGGTCGCTGCCGATGGACGCGTGCGCCGCAAGCAGGTGCTCCGCGATCGGCTCGATCAGGTCAGGGTCGTCGATCGACTCGAGGTACCCGATCACGGAAAGGTGCTGGGCCCGGCGCTCGCGCCGCGACAGCGTGTTGTAGGCCACTTCGCGAACGAGGTCCTGCACGAAGTTGAGCTGGCCGCGACCCGGCGAGCGTGGCTCGTCGTCCATCGACAGGAACTCGCGGCGCACCAGCGAGCGCAGGTGCTCACCCAGCGTCGTGCGGTCCATGCCCGAGACGGCGCCGAGCACCTCGGGGCGAAAGCGCCGGCCGAGCACCGCAGCGGTCAGCAGCAGAGAGCGCTCCGGGCCCGGCAGCGCGTCGATGCGCGCCGCGATCACGGCGTGCAGCGAGTCGGGGATCTCCACCATCCGGCCAGCGATCGCACTTGGCAGGCGCTCGGTGAGCATGCGCGCCATCTCGACCGCGTACAGCGGCACCCCGTCGGCTCGCTGCCGGATGCTGGTGACCGTCTCATCCGGGAGGTCGGGAGCGAGCCCGCGCAAGAGGGACTCGACGGCCTCATCGGCCAGTCCCTCCAGGTGCATTGCTGTGAATTGCGGCATCTGCGCGCCCCAGGTGGGGCGCCCCTCGAGGAGCTCGGGGCGGCCCAGCGTGATGATCAGGATCGGGCGGTGGCGGGACCAATCGGCCATGTACTCGATGAAGTCGAGAAGCTCCGCATCGGCCCATTGGAGGTCCTCGAAGACCAGGGTGATCGGCGCAAATTCGGCCTCGGCCTCCAGGAAGCGGCGCCAGGCTGCGAACAGCTCGTCGCGTTGCAGCTCGACCGACTGGCCCGGCTCGAGGAGCGCCAGCAGGCGTGGTTCCATCCACTCCCGCTCCGCTTCATCGGGCAGCAGCCGGCCAAGGGTCTCGCCCAGGGCGCGGCGCACCATCTCAGCCGGATCGTCATCCGAAATGCCGGCGCTGCGGCGCAGCATCTCGGCCAGTGGCGCGAAGGCGATCCCTTCGCCCCAGCCCGGCGGCCGGCCTGCGAACCAGCGTGACCGCGGCTCCGCCGCGGCCGCAACCTGTTCCAGCTCCCAGGCAAGCCGGCTCTTGCCGATGCCGGCGATCCCGACCACCGAGACGACGCGCATGCGCCCCTCTTCAGCCACCGCGGACAGCAGCTCACCGAGGGCACGCAGCTCGGCCTCACGACCGACGAACTTCCCCCGATGGCCACTGCGCGACTCGCTGCCGACCTGGGGTGTGATGGTCAAGGCGCGCCAGGCAGTGACGGGGATGGCCTTGCCCTTCAGCGTTCGTTCGCCCGTCGTCTCAAAGCCGATCGCCGCGCCCACCACCTGCCTCGTCGCTTCGTCGACCAATACGGTGCCGGGGGCGGCCGCGCCCTGGAGCCGGGAGGCCGTGTTGACCAGGTCGCCGGTGACCATCCCCTCACCCTGGACCAGGAAGGCGACCGCCGCCTCGCCGGTGGTCACCGCGCCACGTGCCACGAGCTGCATGCTGCCCGATGGGGCGGACATGGCCGCCACGTTCGCGACCATCTCGAGCGCGGCGCGCACCGCCCGCTCGCCGTCGTCCTCGTGCGCGACGGGGGTCCCCCATACCGCCATCACGGCGTCGCCGATGAACTTCTCGAGCGAGCCGCCGTAGTGCGTGACGGTGGCGCGACACGACTCGAAGTAGCGGGACTGGATCTCGCGCACGTCTTCAGGGTCGAGCGACTCAGATAGGGTCGTGAAGCCCACCAGATCGATGAACATCACCGAGACCAGGCGTCGCTCGGCCAGCGGTGCGGGTCGCTGGAAGGTGCCAGCTGCCGGCAGCGCGTTGCCCTCCACCGCGCCGCGCAGCTCGTTCGCCGGGGGCGCGCCCAGCCCGATGCCGCACGAAGGACAGAAGTGGAAGTCCGACGAGGCCGCGACGCCACAGGAAGGGCAGTTCATGGCCCCCTCAGCCGATCTGCCGTCCGGGTCGCCGGACCGGCCCTCGCCGCCAGCATGTTGGGCGCCCTACTCGGCTTCCTTTGCCAGGGTGATCCCGACCGTGCTGGGATTGGTCGACACCAGCACCATGGCATACATGATGAAGCGCTCGAGGGTCTTCTCGTGGTTCACGACCATGGTCGAGATGTGGGGGGTCTCCTCGCCGCTGATGATCCCGGCGTCGCGCAAAGCGGCAAGCGGGTTGTGGATCAGCAGCTCGGCCTGGGCGGCCCCGTCGTAGTCGACGCTGGGGCTGGGCAGCGCCCGAAACCAGAGGTGAAACGCCGGTGCCATGGCGTCCGGAGTCAGCTCCTGCCACTCGGTTGGGACGCCCCGATCCTTGTACCTCGCGATCAGTTCGTCATCCATCATCATCGATCGAACTCCTCGTGGCGGACATGGGCGCTGATCATAGTCGGCGGCGATGCGGGTGCCTAGAGAGGACCGGGTTCAACATTTCGAGGTAACAACACTGTCCGGGCCGCCCCGAAGGCGGCCCGGACAGGCATCGGTTTCAGCTGGTTGACCTTCGACTAGGCCCGACCGAAGAACTGCGAGAGCAGCGCGCTGGGCGCTGTCGACCCGCCTCCGACGCTCGGCAACGGGGTGCCGCTTCCACCCGGTGCTGGCGCCCCGCCTCCGCCTCCATTCAGCACGAAGTACCAGACCACGAAGCCGATCACCACGATCGCGAGCACGAGCCCGACGATCATGCCCGCCCCCATCGATGACGAGTCATTGCTTGGAAGGTTGATGTTCTGTTGTCCCATATGGGCCTCCTACCTCCGGCTAGTCTTTCACCGACGTCGGTTGTCAAACATGACGTTCAGCAGAACCGTTGACGCCATGCTCGTGCCCGATCCCGCTGATTTCGTTGATCGGTGTCCATCGGCGCACTGTGCCGGTCCGCATCGCCAACGTCATGACGGTTCTGTAATGTTGAC
>JANMPX010000140.1:0-2608 GCA_031370085.1 Chloroflexota bacterium
CTGCCGGTGACCGCCACGATCGGAATGCGCGAGGGGTTGCCGGGCGGGAAGAGCATGTCGATCACCGGCTTGGCGACGTACTGCGGCTCGCCTTCGGTGGGGTGGGTGTGCATGCGGAAGCCCGGCGCCGCGTTGACCTCAACGATCCCGCCGCCGGTCTCGCGCACCGGGACGCTGATATCGGGGCAGATGAAGTCGATGCCCGCGATGTCCAGCCCAACCACGCGGGCCGCCAGCTCGGCGATGTCGGCGTTCTCCGGGTGGATCTCCTCGGTCCGGTCGATGCTGATGCCGCCGGTGCTCATGTTGCCGGTGCGCTTGAGGAAGACGCGCGTCTTGGCCGGCGGGACGCCATCCATCTCGAATCCCTGCTCGCGGGCGTAGCTCGTCGACTCGTTGTCGATCGTGATGCGGGTCAGCACCTTCTCATGACCGATCCCGCGGCGCGGATCGGCGTTGGTCTGCTCCACCAGCTCGGCGAGGGTGTGGCGGCCATCTCCGTCCACGTGCGCCGGCACGCGTTCCGCGACCGCCCGCACGACCCCGCCGATCACCAGGCAGCGGTAGTCGTTGCCGACCAGGAAGCTCTCCACCACCACGCCGCCGTTGCGCGACTCCGCCCGGGCGATGGGGTACGCGGCCTCCACCGAGGCGGCATCGGCCAGGTTGAGCATCACGCCGCGGCCGTGGTTGCCGTCGAGCGGCTTGACCACCACCGGGAAGTGGATTCGCCCCGCCGCGGCGACCGCCTCCTCGACGTTGTGCACCACGTCCGCCCGCGGCACCGGAACGCCGGTCCCTCCGAGCAGCGCGTTGGTCAGCTTCTTGTCCGACGCGATGTCCACGCCCAGCGAGCTGGTCTGCGAGGTCATCGTGGCCCGGATCCGCTTCTGGTGGACGCCGTGGCCAAGCTGTACCAGCGATTGGTCGTTGAGCCGGATCCACGGCACGTCGCGCAGGCTCGCCTCGTCGAGGATGGCCTGGGTCGAAGGTCCGAAGGCGGCTCGCTCGGCGAGGCGGATCAGCTGTTCGAACTCGTTGGGGAAGTCGAAGGTCGGATCGGCCTCGACCAGGTGGTTCACCAGGCGCACCGCGAGCCGGCCGGCGGCCAGCCCGACGCTCTCTTCCGCGTACGAGAAGACGACGTGGTAGCGCCCTGTCTCCCCGGCGCTGCGCGTCTTGCCGCGCCCGACCTCGGTTCCGGCGCTGCGCTGCAGCTGGAGGGCAATGTGCTCGGCCACGTGGCCGACCCACGTCCCGTCGAGCAGCCGCCGCGAGAAGCCACCGGCCTTCCCCGTTGAGCACGAGTGCAGGCCGACCTCCGGCAGGACGGTCAGGAGCCGGTGATTGAAGCCGGGGATGGTGTTGGTCGGGTGCTCCTCCAGCGGACCGAGGTCCACGATCATCTTGATGGCAGGCTCGTAGCTCCAGTAGTTGGGGCCGCGGTAGACCCGCGTCTCGATGACCTTCAGCGTCCCGTGAAGGTGCTCCGCGCTCGGCGCGGGCGCGGCCCTCGCCTTGGCTATGCTCGCGGCGCGGCGACGCGGCGCGGCCTCGCTCACTCGCTCGCCTCCTCGGTGCGCGTGGCCCGCAGCGCACGGCGCCGGGCACGCTCGGGGGCGAGGTCATCGGCGCCCTCGGCCGCCACGCGCCGGATCAGGCGGCGCGTGTGGATCCCCGCCGCCTCCAGCTGGGCCACCTCGCGGTCGGTGGACGAGACGGAGCGCAGGGGAGCGAGCAGCCGGCGACGCCGCAGGTCGAAGCGGTAGCCGGACGGCAGGGAATGCAGCAATACCCCGCTGACCATGATCGGCCGATGGCGCTTGACCTCGTAGGCATCGGTCTGCAGACGGGCCGGGTCGAGCAGCATGACCGATCCGGAACCGATCACTTCCATCACCCCCGACGGGCTGATCAGAGCGGCGGTGTCCTCGTCGACGCCCATGCCCATCAGGGCCGGGGATTGGGCAACCAGCGCCAGCAGGCGACCGAGCCGGTTCCGCTGCTCGAAGTGCTGGTCGATGATCACCCCCGACAGCAGGCCAAGGCCGGCGCTCATCTGGGTCATGCGCTGCTTGGGGGTCGTGCCGCCGGTCCCGAAGGCGACCATGTGGGTGCTGATGGCCGATGCGCCGGCGCTGGTGCCGGCCACGATCGCTCCGTGCCGGTGGCGCTCGATGATGGCGCGGCCAAGGGCGGTGCCGCCGATCACGCTCGACAGTCGCAGCTGGTTGCCGCCGGTCATGAAGATGCCGGTCACGTCGGCCAGCGCGCCGGCCGTGGCGGGGTCGCTCGCGTCGGCACGCGTCAGCGGCCGCAGGCCGCGGATATCGGTCACCCCCATCGCGCCGAACAGGGTGGCATACAGCTCGGTCGCCTCGTCGCCGAGCGACGAGGCGGTTGCCACGATCGCGATCTTGGCGCTTGGGCCGCCGGCCAGGTTGACGAAGCGCGACAGGATCTGTCGCTGGCGCAGCTTTTCCTCGGCGCCGCCGATGATCAGGAGGTGCCCGGCGCGTCCGCCGGGGGATGATGAAGTCACGGCCATGTTGCCGGGCAGCATACCGTTCAGACGCTAGACTCGACCGAATGTCCGTCCGCACGGAGC
>JANMPX010000182.1:0-1561 GCA_031370085.1 Chloroflexota bacterium
TGCCCCCAGGCTCCGAGGTTCTCGTCCGCGCACGCGAACTCACCAAGCGCTTCGGCTCATTCACCGCGGTCAACGCGGTGGACTTCGACGTGCATGTCGGCGAGGCATTCGGCTTCCTCGGCCCCAATGGGGCAGGCAAGACGAGCACCATGCGCATGATCGCCTGCTCCTCGCCGGTGACCGAGGGAGACCTGACGGTGATCGGCATGGACCCGCGTACCCAGGCGGCGCAGATCAAGGCACGGCTGGGGGTCGTCCCGCAGGCCGACAACCTCGACGCGGAGCTGACCGTCCTCGAGAACCTGCTGATGTACGCGCGCTATTTCGACCTGCCGATGTCGGTGGCGCGCCCGCGAGCGGCCGAGCTGCTGGAGTTCATGCAGCTCTCCGAGCGGGCGAAGGACCAGGTGGAGCCACTTTCCGGTGGGATGAAGCGGCGCCTCACGATCGCCCGGGCGCTCATCAACGAGCCGGAGCTGCTCATCCTGGACGAGCCGACCACCGGCCTCGACCCGCAGGCGCGCCACCTGCTGTGGGAGCGCCTCTACCGGCTCAAGCAGCGCGGCGCCACGCTGATCATCACCACGCACTACATGGACGAGGCGGAGCAGCTGTGCGATCGGCTGGTGGTGATGGACAAGGCCCTGATCGTGGCCGAGGGGACGCCACGCCAGCTGATCGAGCAGTACGCCACCCGCGAGGTGCTCGAGCTGCGGGTTCCGGAGGCGTTCCGCGCCGGGATGGATGGCCGCCTCGACGGCCTGGCCGAACGGGTCGAGGAGCTGCCGGATCGGTACCTGCTGTACGCCGCCGATGGCGAGCAGGCGCTCGAGGGCGTCCACGCCCGCGAGATCCCGATCGAGAGCGCCCTGGTCCGCCGCGCCACCCTGGAGGACGTCTTCCTGCGGCTCACCGGCCGCTCGCTGGTGGAGTGATGGCGGTCATCGTCGGCAGCCGATCCAGCGCGCCGCACGTCCCGAGCGCGCTGGCAGGCGCCGCGCGGGTCCTGCAGCGCAACCTACTGGTCTATCGGCGCACCTGGCGCGGCAGCCTGTTCGGCTCGTTCCTGACCCCGCTGCTGTACCTGACCGCCATGGGGATCGGCCTTGGCAGCCTGGTCGCCCGCGGCGGGACGACGATGCTCGGCGGGGTCGACTACCTCCACTTCCTGGGGCCGGGCATCCTGGCCAGCACCTGCATGCAGACCGCCAGCTTCGAGTCGACCTACCCGATCATGGGCAAGATCAACTGGGGCCGGAACTACGAGGCGATCCTGGCGACGCCGATGCAGGTGCATCACCTGCTCATCGGCGAGCTCAGCTGGATCGCGTTTCGGCTGACCACCATGTCAACGGTCTTCATGATCGTGCTCACCGGGTTCGGCATCCCGCACAGCCCGCTGGCGCTGCTCGCCATCCCGGCCGCGGTGCTCACCGGGCTCGCCTTCTCGGCGCCGATCATCGCCTTCGCCGCCACCCGCACCAACAACTCGGGATTCGCCGCGCTCTTCCGCTTCGTGATCAACCCGCTCTTCCTGTTCAGCGGCACCTTCTTCCCGGTG
>JANMPX010000216.1:0-3464 GCA_031370085.1 Chloroflexota bacterium
GCGCCGATCTCGAGCAGCGCGACGCCATCCGGCGCAAGCCGGTCAGGCAGCTCGGCGACGAGGCGTTCCACCACGTCGAGCCCGTCCGGCCCACCATCGAGGGCCAAGCGAGGTTCCCAGGCCAGCGACCCCTCCCCGCCATCCACCTCGGCGCTGGGCACGTAGGGAAGGTTTGCGATCAAGAGGTCGAATCGAGCGTCCCGGGGCGCGGGATCAAGCAGGTCGCCGCAGGCCAGCGACAGCATGCGCCCGACGCCATGGCGCGAAAGGTTCTCGGCAGCAAGTTCCAGCGCCTCCGGCGAGAGGTCGCTGGCGGTCAGTCGCAGTCTTCCCAGCGTGAGGGCGGCACGGAAGCGCAGCGCCAGGGCCACGGCCACCGCGCCACCGCCGGTCGCCACCTCCCAGACGGTCACCATCCCGGGGTGCGCGGCGAGCCGCGAGGCGATCTCGGTGATGGCGGCGCCCGCCAGGAGCTCGGTCTCCGGGCGGGGAATGAGAGCCCGCCGATCGGTTGCCAGGCGCAGCGACAGCCACTCCTTGAAGCCGCGGAGGTACGCGATCGGCTCACCGCCGACTCGTCGCCCAATCCAACCGGCAAGCAGCTCGGCGGCGCCCGGCTCGAGGAGCGCCTCTGGATGCGCCAGCAGCCAGGTACGGTCGCGTCCGAAGGCGTGCGCCACCAGCAGCTCGGCGTCGAGGCGTGGCGAGGGAGAACGTGCTATCCGCAGGCGGGTCGTGGCGTCGGCGACCAAGGTACGCGCGACAGCACCCTGCGGCAGCGCGACGGCGGGATCAGAGCTGGGCATCGGCGCCCAGACCGGCCAGCTGCTCCGCCTGGGCTGCCTGGGCCAGGGGTTCGACGATGCGGTCCAGGTCGCCCTCCAACAGCCCGGGCAGATTGTGCACGGTCAATCCGATGCGATGGTCGGTGACGCGGTCGTCCGGGAAGTTGTAGGTCCGGATCTTCTCCGCCCGGTCTCCCGAGCCGATCTGCGATCGCCGCTGGTCGCCACGCTCCTCGGCCAGCCGGGCCTGCTCAATCTCGAGCAGCCGCGCTCGGAGGATGGCCATGGCCTTTGCCTTGTTCTTGTGCTGGCTCTTCTCGTCCTGGATGGCCACGATCATGCCGGTCGGCAGGTGCGTGATGCGCACGGCACTGTCGGTGGTGTTGACGCTCTGACCCCCGGGCCCGGAAGACCGATAGACATCGATCCGCAGGTCCTTGTCAGGGATCTCCAGCTCCACCTCATCGGCCTTCGGCAGCACGCTGACGGTCGCCGTCGAGGTGTGGATGCGGCCCGAGGCCTCGGTGGTCGGCACCCGCTGGACGCGGTGCACCCCGCTCTCGTATTTGAGCCGCGAGTACGCTCCGACGCCGGCCACCTCGGCAATGATCTCCTTGCTGCCGCCACCGCCGCTTTCGCTGGTCGACAGCAGCTCGACACGCCAGCGCTGCCGTTCGGCGTAGCGGGCGTACATGCGAAACAGGTCCGCGGCGAACAGGGCGGCCTCGTCGCCGCCGGCACCGGCCCGAACCTCGAGGATCACGTCACGCTCGTCGTTGGGGTCGCGTGGCACCAGCAGGGTCCGCAGCTTGCCCTCGAGGGCGCGGTCCCTGCGCTCCAGCAGCGCCGCCTCGTCGCGGGCCATGGCCCGCACCTCCTCGTCGGGGTCGTCGGCCATGCCACGGGTCGCCTCAAGCTCATCGCGCACGGCGCGCCAGGCCCGCAGGGTGACCACCATCGGTTCCAGGCGGGACACCTCGCGGCCGAGGGATTGCAGCGCACCTGGGTCGCTCGCAAGCGCCGGCGCGGCCATCTGCTCGACGAGCTCCTCGTAGCGAGCCTCGATCTCGGCCAGCCGGTCGATCATCGCTTCGGCGGGGCGGAGATGGGAGCCTCGCGGTCGGACGCCAGGCACGACTCCAGGGATGCGATGCTCACCTCGAGCATGCTGTGGTCCGGGGGCCGCGTGGTCAGGGCCTGGAGCCAGAGACCCGGTGCGTAGAGCGCGCGCACCAGGCGGTTGCCGTAATGCCGGGCCCCGAAGCGCACCAGCTCATAGGCGACCCCGGCAATCACCGGCACCAGCACGATCCGGGACAGGAAGAGCAACGGGAGCGGGACGCCGGAACGTGGGATGAAGCCGAAGAAGAAGATGCTGATCACCACCACGATCAGCAGGAAGGTCGTGCCGCAACGCGTGTGCGCAGTGCTGAATCGGTCGACCTCCTCGGGTGTCAGGGGTCGCTGGGCCTCGTGCGCGCTGATCGCCTTGTGCTCTGCACCGTGGTATGCGAAGACGCGACGAATCTCGGCGGTCATGCCCACCAGGCTGATGTAGGCCACGAAGATCGCGAGCCTGATTCCGCCCTCCGCCAGGTTGGCCAGCAGGTCGCTCTCGGTCGCCTTCTGGGCAAAGGTGGACAGGAAGAGTGGCAGCACGAAGAAAAGGCCGACAGCCAGCCCGATTGACACGATCATCGTGACGGCGAGCGTCCCCTTGCCGATCTGGATGTCCTCGCCCTCGGCGGCTATCGCGGCGGAGCGCATCAGCATCCGCGTACCGATCACCAATGCCTCGTAGAGGACGAGCACTCCGCGGGCGAAGGGAAGCTTGAGCCAGCGGCCGCCTGCGAGCGCCGCGGGCAGCGACTCCGAGTAGGTACGGATCTCACCGGAGGGCGGGCGCACGCTCATGGCGACGGTCGTTCGGCCGCGCATCATCACCCCTTCGATCAGTGCCTGCCCGCCATAGAAGAAATCGGGCATCCGAAACCGGGGTCGCGCATCGGCACGCGCCGTCGAGGTGATCACGAAGGGCCCGGCGGCCATCAGCAACTCGGGGATCAGGAAGACGAGATGCGGCGCCAATCGCGCCGGCCATCCGGTCAGGCGCGAGCGCATGGCATGACTAGCGGAGCGCGCGGTCCATCCGGCGCTGGAATCGCTCGACCTGGCCGGCCGTGTCGACGATGTTCTGGGTACCGGTGTAGAACGGATGGCAATTCGCGCAGACCTCGACCCGGATCGACTCGACGGTCGATCCAACGGTGAAGGTGGTCCCGCAGACGCAGTGCACCTGTGCCTGATGGTACTGCGGATGGATCTCGGATTTCACTGGGGTGCTCCTGGAGAGGCAACGATGCTCACGCGCTTCTTGTCGCGCGTCTGGTGACTGAATTTGACGGTGCCATTGGCCTTGGCAAAGAGGGTGTAGTCGCGGCCCATGCCGACGTTCTCGCCGGGATTGAAGGTGCTGCCGCGCTGGCGAACGATGATCGTCCCGGCGTTCACCTGCTGCCCGTCGCCACGCTTGACGCCGAGCCGCTGACCGACCGAGTCGCGGCCGTTCTTGCTCGAGCTGCCGGCCTTCTTGTGTGCCATTGCCTACTCCTTGGCCGGTGCCTTGCGCCGGGTTCGTGGCTTCGCGGCCATCGGCTCAGCCGGGGTGGCCTTCGTCTT
>JANMPX010000236.1:0-6973 GCA_031370085.1 Chloroflexota bacterium
GTATGACGGGTGTTGATCCAGGTCGCGTGGCCACCCTGATGGAACGCGAGGAGCAGCGGTTCGTCGAGACGCATCCGCAATCGCGCGAGCTCTTCGAGCGGGCACGCCTCTCTCTGCTGGGCGGGGTCCCCATGAACTGGATGAGCAAATGGCCGAGCCCTTTCCCGCCGTTCGTGGCCGATGCCGCGGGGGGCCACTTCCACTGCGTGGACGGGCACGACTACGTCGACCTGTGCCTGGGCGATACCGGCGCCATGACCGGGCACGCCCCACCGGAAACGGTCCAGGCGATAATCGACCGGGCCGCCCGCGGCAGCACGCTGATGCTTCCCACCGAGGACGCGATCTGGGTCGGCGAGGAGATGGCCCGTCGCTTCGGGCTCCCGTTCTGGCAGTTCACCCTCAGTGCGACCGATGCGAACCGCTTCAGCATCCGGCTGGCCCGCGCGATCACCAGGCGTCCGAAGATCCTCGTCTTCAACTGGTGCTATCACGGCAGTGTCGACGAAGCGTTCATCACGCTGCGCGACGGGGTGGCACGGCCCCGCGCCGGCAACATCGGTCCACCTGTGGATCCATCGCTGACCACCCGAGTGGTCGAGTGGAACGACGTCCAGGCGCTGGAGGCGGCGCTGGCTCACGGCGACGTGGCGGCCGTGCTGGCCGAGCCGGTGATGACCAATATCGGCATCGTCCACCCTGAGCCGGGCTTCCACGACGCCCTGCGCCGGCTGACCCGGGACGCCGGGACCCTTCTGATCCTCGACGAGACGCACACCATCTGTTCAGGAACTGGCGGCTACACCCGCGAGCACGACCTGGATCCGGACATCTTCGTCATCGGCAAGCCGATCGCCGGCGGATTGCCGGCTGGTGCCTATGGCTTCACGGCGTCGGTGGCCGAGCGAGTATCCGCCCACATCACGCTGGAGCTGGCCGACGTTGGTGGCATCGGTGGGACGCTGGCCGGCAACGCCCTGTCACTGGCCGCGATGCGCGCCACGCTGTCATCGGTCCTGACCGAGGACGCCTACGCACATACCATTCCGCTCGCCCAACGCTGGACTGCCGGCGTCGAAGCTGCGATTGCCGAGTTCGGGCTGCCGTGGCAGGTAACCCGCCTCGGCTGCCGGGCTGAGTACCTGTTCGGGCGGAATCGCCCTCACAACGGCTCCGAGGCGGCGGCCATGGACGACTTCGCTCTGCAGCGGCTGACCCACCTGTACGCACTGAATCGCGGGATCCTGCTCACGCCGTTTCACAATATGGCGCTGGTTGCGCCGCAGGCTTCCGAGGCCGATATCGACCGCCACACCGACGCCTTCCGTCAGATGGCCGCCGAGCTGACCGCCTAGGGCAGGAGTCTAGGGCAGGAGTCGCTCCACAAGGCGAAAGCGTTCGCACACGATGGGGGTCTCGTCGGTCGGTCGCCAATCGGGGTCGCCCAGAAAGGCTCGGGTCTCCTGCGCATAGGAGAGCCAGAAGCGTTCGTGCGCCGCTCGCCAGTCGGCCACGCTTGCGAACCCCTCGCCCTCTTCGATGGCGAACGGCAGGTCCACCTGGCCGATGGTCGTGACCCGCAGCTCGGTCGTCTCGATGACGCCAACCTCGCGGTCCCGCTCGTCGATCAGCACGAACCGCTCCCCGACCTCGGGAAGCGGATCGCCATCGCGCTGGTAGTCGCTGATCAATCCGGACGTCGAGGTCTTCTCGCCGCGCAGAATCGCCGCCACCAGCTCGCGCCGGAGATCGGTCCGCGGAAAACCGAACTCGGCGTGGCGGAGTGGCTCGCCCACCCGGCTAGACGTTCACCGCGTCGAGGAAGCCCCACCAGCCGTCCAGGGCCGCCCGGGTCGCGGCCAGCACAGCCTCCGCGTCGGCGGCGGATGGTGCCAGCGCGGCGATCATCGAGCGCTCGGCCCCCGAGTGCTCCACGTCGAGCGTCGAGTGGACGGTGAAGAAGGCGAGCGTTCGCGGGTCATCAACCCCGTACTGCTCGACGAGGCCACGGATCTTCTCGGTGGCGACCTCGGGCACCTGGCCCTCGTATGCATAAAGCGCTGCAATCCCGGCGGCGATCGGTCCATCGGTCACCGAAGACCAGTAGGCATCCAGCAGGCCGCGTGTGCCGGCATTCCGCTCGGCCCCTCGGATGGACTCGCGAGTGGCCCCGATCCCTTCGCCAAAACGCAGCCACAGCTCGGCGTGGTTCACCTCGCCGTGCTCCTCGTCCCACAGGTTGTCGAGAAGCGACTGCCGCACCTCGGGACGATCCGACCGAGAATGCAACGCCGACAGCAGCCGCGGAAAGGTCGACTCAAAGACGTAGTACTGCCGCGCGTACTCCTGGAGCGCCTCGCGCGTCAGCGTACCCTCGCGCCACTTGGTGTAGAACGGATGCTTCAACAGGTGGCGCTCGGCGATCAGCGCGTCGACTCGTTCCAGCAGGTCCATTGTTGCGAAACCCTCCTTCGAACCCTCGGCGACTGCTCGGGAGCCGCCCGAGGCGAAGAATAGCCCGATGTCGACCTAGGCGCCTTCCCCGAACCAGCGTGCCAGGCGCTCCATCTCGAATCGCTCCTTGCCCGCCCGATGCTCGACGCTCGGCGGGGAAAGCGCCACTGCGGGCGGATCGGCGTAGAAGTCACCGGCGACCACGCTGGCCTCTCCGCCTCCGAGCTCCACGAAGCACGCGCCGCGTCCGTCAAAGACGCTCGTCGGCACCTCTCCCCTGAACGTCGCCGCAATCCTGGCGGCCACCGTCTCCCCTTCTCGCTCGGCGAAGAGGCCGGCCTTCGGCAACGACATGCCGTTGGCGAGAGGCACGACGGTCGCGTCACCGATGGCGTAGACCCCCGCACGCGCGGTCTCAAGCGTCGCCGAATCAACGCCGACCCAACCACCCGCCGGGGCCAACCCTGCGTCCACCAGCACCGCCGGACAGCGATGCGGGGGCACCGCCAGCAGCAGGTCGTATGGCAGTGGCTCGCTCTCGGCGAACTGGACCGAGCGCGCCGTGACCCCCGTCGCCGATCGGCTGGTCAGCACGGTGATCCCCCGTTCCTCGAGGCGGACTGTGACCTCCTCGCTGTGAGCGGCACCCAGGATCGGCAGCGGGATGGGGGTGGGGGTGAAGACCGTCAGCGCCGCGTCGATGTCCCGTGCCTCGAAACGCTCGCTGAGCAACAGGGCCAGCTCGTACGGGGCCGGTGGACACGAATAGGGTGCCCCGAACACGCCGATCACCGCCTTGCCGCCGCGGAACCGGTCGACCATGCCGTGGACATGGTCGAGGCCGGATCTGTCCCATGCGTTGAGTCCGAACTCTGCCAGGCCGGGGATCGCATCCATGTCCTGCGAGGCGCCGAGCGCGAGCACCAGGGCGTCGGCAACGTACTCCGACCCGTCCACCACGGCGGAACGTCGGCCCGGGTCGATGCGCTCCACGCCACCCTGCACGAAGGTGATCCCCTGCCGGGCCAGGGATGCGAGCGATCGCGTGCCGTAGGCGATCGGCGAGATGCCCAGGATCGCCCAGATCTTGCGCAGGCCCATCGCAAAGTCGTCGCGCCGATCGACCAGGATCACCTCGTCGTCGTCCCGCAGCTGCTTTCGCAGCGAGACAGCCGCGGCGATTCCACCGAAGCCTGCTCCAAGCACCAGGGCGCGCGCCATGGGAAGAGGGTAGCCGGTCAGCTCCCCGCCAGGCGTGCCTCCACCACCTCGGTGGCGGCGCTCGTGCTTTCACGATCGCCTGTCACGGCTGCCAGGAAGGCGTCGCGGTCCAGCGCGTAGGCCAGGATCGCGCCCACCGCCGTCACGCTGGCGGTGCGGGGCACATCGCGCAGAAGCGCGATCTCGCCGAACGAATCTCCCGGTCCCATTCGCCGGACCAGCTGCCCGTCGATGGTTGCCTCGGCCTCTCCCTCGGCGAGGATATAGAACCGGTCCCCCACCTCGCCCTGCCGGATCATCGGCGAACCCGCGGCGTAGCGGACTGCGTGCAGCTCACTTGCGACCTGCTCCAGCACGGTGAGGGGCAAGGGTTTCAGCATCGGCACCGCGCGGAGCAGGGCCAGCTGGCGCTCCGGTATCACGCCGCGCGCATCCGCGCGAGATACCCAGTGCCAGGTGAGAAGCGCCAGGACCGGGAGAATCGCTCCTGTGAAGATCAGCGCGCCACGAGCACCGGCCAGGGCCACCAGCACGGGGGCGAGCGCCGAGCCGAGCCCGGTGCTCAGCATGATCCCGGCCTCGAGAACGCCGAACACCCGCCCGCGCACGGCGTTCGGCACGGTTCGCTGCATGATCGTGAAGCCCGATACGTCGAGTGTCGCGTTTCCCAGTCCCAACACCACCAGCAGGAGGATGGCCGGACCGGCCAACGGAATAAGCCCGATCATCAGGATCGGCAGTCCCCACAACGTGAGGCCGGCTGCGAACGCTGGCGCCATCCGCCTGCGGCCGACCAGCGCAACGGCGCCGAGTGCACCGAGCAGGCTCCCGGCTCCAATCGCCGAATACAGGTAGCCAACGCCCTGCTGTCCGAAATGCAGCAGCTCCTGTGCGGCCAGCACCACCAGCACGTTCAGTAGCCCGCGAACGACCACCTGGGACCAGAACAGCGCCACGACCAGGCCGGCAGATGGGTAATCGACGAGGGCGCGGATTCCACCAAGCAAGGTGTGAAGCAGATCCGGTCGATCGGGGTGATAGCGCAGCGCCTGAGTCGGTCTGATCGCCGACACGCTCAGGGCGGCCAGCCAGAAGCCGATCGCCGGCGCCACAAATCCCCACGCCGGCGCCGCCGTCGCCACCAGGACGCCTCCGATCGCCGGTCCCAGCAGCGTCCCGATTCCCTCGAAGGTGCTCGACGCCACGTTCGCCGCCACAAGATCCTCGGGCGAGCGAGCAAGGGCTGGCAGGAGAGGCATGTGCGTGGGTCGATGCATGACCCCGAACAGCGCGTCCAGCGGCGCGAGCAGGTAGACGACCCACGGAGACCAACCGGATCCGACGGCCAGGGCAACGATTCCCACCACCAGCGCCCGCCCGAGGTGCACGCCAAGCAGCACCCGATGTCGAGGCAGTCGATCGGTGAGCGTCGACATGGCGGGTGCCAGCAGCGCCGCGGGCAGCGTTCGCGCCAGCCCAAGCGCCCCGACCCCCACGACGCCGCCCGCGTTGAAGGCATAGACCCACAGCGCCACCAGCCACGCCCATTCCGATGCCCAGCCGAGCATCCAGGCCAGCTCGACGCGCCGAATCTCGGAATTCCCCATCACATGTCGAAGGGATCCAAGCGCAGCAGCCAGCTGGGCGATCACGGCGCGATGCTACCGTTCCCGGTAATGTTGATTCGCTCCGTGCGACCCGACGAGTTCGCAGCGGCCGGCGAGCTGGTTGCAGCGGTCTACAGCGCGCTGATCCCTGACATCGGCGACTACGTGGATGAGCTGCGCGACGTTGCGACGCGCATCGCCTCTGGCGCGGAGGTCTGGGTGGCGGAGCTCGACGGCGAGATCGCCGCCACAGTCACCTACGTCCCGCGGCCCGGGCCGTTTGCCGAGTGGTCGGACCCCGCGGCTGCGGGAATCCGGATGCTGGCGGTCGCACCTGCCTTCCAGCGTCGCGGCATCGGCGAAGCCCTGGTACGGGCGTGCCTCGACCGAGCCCGCGCCGATGGGCAGCAGCGCGTCTATCTGCACACCACGCAATGGATGACCGATGCTCAGCGGCTGTACCTGCGCATGGGGTTCGAGCGGGCGCCGGATCTGGATTGGGAACCGGCCCCGGAGATCCACCTGGCCGCCTATCGCTTCGTGATCGCTCGCGGCTTCTGAGGGTCAACCACGGTTGGCTAGGCCTCGATCGTCGCGAGATCCGCCTCGATCACCTCGCGGTCCTCCGGGTCCGCGATCGCGGCAACGGCCTTGCGGGCCATGGCCAACGACTGTGCCTTGCCAGCATCGTCCCCCGCCACCGCAGAAGCCCTGGCAAGGGCTTCATAGGCAGCCGCCAATACCCAGTCACCGAGACCCGCCTCCTCGCAGATCGCCAGGCTGGCCCGCGCATGGTGCAGGGCGGGTTCGCTCCTGCCGAGCACGGCGTAGACCCGCGAGCACTGCCAGTCACCGACCGCCATCTGCTCGGGGCCTCCGACCTGGCTCCAATGAAACCGCGACGCGTGAGCCGCGTGAACCATCTGGGCGTCCATGGCCGGCGTGCGATCAGGGGTAGAAAGCAGCTCCCAGACATGATTGAAGAGGCCCACGGCGAGCGCCCGATGCTGATCCGCGTCGATGCCGGCACTCTCGTGGCCATGGTCGTGGCCCTCGTGCCCGTCATGGTCGTGTTGGTGGTCGGATGTCACCTGCGGCTCCTTCTCGATGGTTGGCTTGGCAGACTAGCGCGCAGACGGAGTCTGTCACGGCGAAACCCGCGAATCCGCGACAGAAAGACGAACGGTGCGATGGATGCTAGTGTCTGCCGATGGTGAGCACAGCTTTCGATCGATGACGTTCAAGCCCGGCGCGCAGCTCGACCCCGGACAGGTCCGCGACATGCGCGGCCGTGGCGGCACGATGGCCATTGGCGGTGGCCTTGGCGGCGTGGCTCTGCTGGTCATCGTTCTGCTGCTGGGCGGGAATCCGTCGGATGTGGCCGGGCTCCTGAACGGCACGACCATCGGGGGTGCCAACGGGGCGCCGAACAGCAGCATCGTCGAGCAGTGCCAGACCGGCGCGGACGCGAATGCCCGCGAGGACTGCCGCATCATCGGCTACGTGAACAGCATCCAGACCTACTGGGGCACTGCCGTCAAGAACTACACCCTCGCCCCGACGACCTTCTTCACCGGCTCGATCGGTACCGGCTGCGGCCAGGCGACCAGCGCGGTCGGCCCTTTCTACTGCCCGCCCGATACCAGCGTCTACATCGATCTGGGCTTCTTCGACGAGCTTCAGAGCCGGTT
>JANMPX010000261.1:0-8539 GCA_031370085.1 Chloroflexota bacterium
GACCGGCGTGGTGCATCGCACCACCGACCAGGCCGTGGTGCTTGACATGGGCAAGGGCGTCGAGGCGGTACTCGCGGTCAGCGAGCAGCTCTCCGGCGAGCACTACCGCATCGGCCAACATCTGAAGGTCTACGTCCTGGAAGTGCGCCGCACCACCCGCGGCCCGGTCCTGGTGGTCAGCCGAACGCATCGCGGGTTCCTGCGACGACTGATGGAGATGGAGATCCCCGAGATCTACAACGGCACGGTCGTGATCCGGGGCATCGCCCGTGAGGCGGGGAGTCGCTCGAAGGTCGCGGTCGAGAGCCGTTCCGCCGGGGTCGACGCCAAGGGCGCGGCAGTCGGGCAGCGCGGCGCACGCATCCAGGCGATCGTGGCCGAGCTCAACGGCGAGAAGGTCGATGTCGTCCTGTGGAACGAGGACGCCGGCCAGTTCGTGGCCGAGGCGCTGTCACCGGCCGAGGTCCTGAGCGTCCGCATCGACGAGGAGCACAAGATCGCCAACGTGGTCGTGCCGGAGCGACAGCTGTCGCTGGCAATCGGCAAGGAAGGGCAGAATGCGCGGCTGGCCGCGAAGCTGACCGGCTGGCGGATCGATATTCGCTCGGACGCGGGGGTCGCCACCGCCGCTGCGGCGCATGGCAGCACGCCCGGGGATGACGAACCCGCGGAGGTGCCGGTCGATGCCGAAACGACGACCTGATCATCAGCCTGAGCGAACCTGTGCAGTCTGCCGCCAGGCCCACCCGAAACGATCAATGAGCCGCCTCGTCCGTCGTGTGGACGGGTCTGTGGCCGTCGATCCGAGCGGCAAGGCTCCCGGGCGCGGCACCTACGTGTGCGGCGATCCCGCCTGCCAGGAGCCGACCCGCCAGGCCGAGGCCGTACGAAGAGCTCTCCGAGCCACGATCGGATCGCAGCCGCCACTCGTCGAGGAGACGCATGCCACCACGTAGATACCTGCCACGTCGCGGACCGCGTCCGCAGCGTCGGCGCAACGCCGCTCCCGAGGGCGGCGCCCTGACGCTGGAGCCAGGCGCGAAGCCGGTACGCACCGGCGGCCCGGTCGAGCTGCCCTCGTCGGTGTCGGTCAGCGACATGGCCGCATCGCTGGGAATCAGCCATGCCGAAGTGATCAGAGAGCTGATCCGCAACGGGATCTTCGCCACCATCAACCAGTCGATCGATTTCGATACGGCGTCGCTGGTGGCCGGGGAGCTGGGCTTCGAGACCGTCGAGCGCGGCGTGGCAGAGCGCGCCGCCGCCCAGGCCGCCTCGGAACAGGCGATCGTTGCGCCGGGCAGTGACGAGGAGGGCGCCGGAAAGCGGGTCCTGTTTACCGAAGAGGACTCGTCCGCCATGGTGACCCGCGCACCGATCGTGACCATCATGGGACATGTCGACCACGGTAAGACGAGCCTCCTCGATGCGATCCGCAGCACGCGGGTGGCGGCAGGGGAGCGTGGCGGGATCACGCAGCATATCGGCGCCTCGGAGGCGATTCACAACGACAAGCGGATCGTCTTCCTGGACACCCCCGGCCACGAGGCATTCACTGCCATGCGCGCCCGCGGCGCGCAGGTGACCGACATCGCGGTGATCGTTGTCGCCGCGGACGACGGGGTGATGCCGCAGACCAAGGAGGCGATCGATCATGTGCGCGCGGCAAGGGTGCCGATGATCGTCGCCATCAACAAGATCGACAAGCCCGATGCCAACCCCGACCGGGTGAAGCAGGAGCTGGCCGACAACAAGGTCCTGATCGAGGAGTACGGCGGTGACGTGATCGCGGTGCAGGTTTCCGCGAAGCAGAAGATCGGCCTCGATGACCTGATGGAGATGATCCTGCTGGTGGCCGACCTGCAGGACCTCAAGGCCAACCCGTCGCGACCCGCCATCGGTACCATCATTGAATCCAAGGTGGAGAAGGGACGCGGCAACGTCGCGACCGTGCTCGTACAGACGGGCACGCTGCGCGTCGGTGATGTCGTGGCCGTTGGGCGCACCAGCGGGCGGGTGCGCGCGCTTCAGAATGCCGCGGGCCGCCGGGTCAAGTCCGCCGAGCCGGCCACCGCAGTGGAGATCATCGGCCTGCAGGAGCTGCCTGAGGCCGGCGATACCCTGCGTGTCGTAGAGGACGAGAAGACCGCCCGCGACATGGCCGAGGCCGCGACCTGGGCCGCCACCAGCGGTGACGGGAAGACAGCGTTCACCCTCGAGGACATCAGCGCCCAGATCCAGGCATCGGAGGTCAAGGAGTTGCGCGTGGTCCTGAAGACCGATGTGCAGGGCTCGCTCGGTGCCATCCGCCACGCGCTCGAACGCCTCAATACGTCCGAAGTTCGCATCAACATCCTGCGCGAGGGTGCGGGCGACATCAACGAATCGGACGTTCAGCTGGCCAGCGCCTCCGAGGCGGTGGTAATCGGTTTCAACACGAAGCTCGATCCCGGGGCGCAGCGAGCCGTCGACGCATCAGGTGTGGACGTCCGACTCTACGACGTCATCTACAAGCTGACCGACGACCTCGGCGCGGCGCTTCAGGGGATGCTGGCGCCAAAGCTGATCGAGCAGATCGAGGGCCACGCCGAGGTGCGCATGGTGATCAAGGCCGGCAAGGCCGGGAACATCGCCGGCTCCTACGTCGTCGATGGGCGGATCGTCCGTGGAGCGGCGGTACGTCTCTTCCGTGGCGGCGCCGTGGTCGCCGAGGCCCGCGTCGAGTCGCTGAAGCGCTTCAAGGACGACGTCCGCGAGGTGGCCACCGGGTTCGAGTGCGGGATCGGGCTGGGGAACAGCGAGATCGCCGAGGGCGACCTGATCGAGTGCTACCAGATGGTGGCCGAGCAGGCGTGACGGCGGGCCAATGACCCAACGAACCGATCGCCTGGACAGCCAGCTTCGACAGGAGTTGATGGATCTGATGCAGCGCGAGATGCAGGATCCCCGCATCGGCTTCGCCACGGTGACCCGCGTCGAAACCGCCCGCGACCTCGGTCACGCCCGTGTCTGGGTGAGCGTGCTGGGTACGCCCGAGGAGCGTGAAAGGAGCCTCGCGGCACTCACCGACGCCGCCGGCTGGCTGCGTCGGCGACTCGGCGAACGGCTCACCCTGCGCCACGTCCCGCAGCTCAGCATCCGCCTCGACGATTCGATCGCCTCCGGCGACCGGGTGCTGCGCCTGCTGCGAGAGATTGAATCTGAGCCCGAGCCGGCACCCGATCCGATCCCCGACACGGGGGACGCGTAGGTGCGCGAGGTCGTCGAGCTGTTGGCCGGCGCGCAGCGCGTGACGGCCTTCTGCCATGAGAATCCCGATGCCGATACCCTGGGCGCTGCCCTGGCGATTGCCATTGCCGCGGAGCGGCTCGGGAAGCAGGCCGAGGTCGTCAGCTGGGATCCGCCGGCCCCGTTTCTGGACTTTTTGCCACGAATCGGCACCGTGCGTCGGACCCCCGCCCTCGAGCCGGACGTGGCAGTGGTGCTCGATGCTGGCGAGCTGCATCGAATCGGCAAAGTGCTCGAAGAGCGCGCCGACTGGTTTGCCAGCGCCCGGGTCGCCAATATCGATCACCACGTCAGCAATCCCGGGTTCGGGCAGGCGGTCTGGATCGAGCCGAAGGCCGCTGCGACCTGTGAGATGGTCGCGCGCCTGCTGCCGGAGCTGGGTGTCTCGATCGATCCCGAATTGGCGACCTGCCTGATGGCCGGCATCGTCCAGGACACGCACACCTTCGCCCACGCCAATGCCACGCCGCGCACGCTGCGGGTATCGGCGGATCTGCTGGAGGCCGGCGCCGCATTGTCGTCGATCAACCGTGCGATCTACGCGGACAAGCCCTTCAGCACGCTCGCCCTCTGGGGGCTCATCCTGGCCGGCTGTGCCGCGGCCGCCGCCGGCCGCATCGTCCACGCCTCGATGACAACCGCGATGCTGGCGGCGACCGCCGAGCAACCCAGCTCAGCCGAGGGTTTCGTTGACCTGCTCGGATCGACCCGCGACGCTGACGTCACGATCCTTTTCAAGGAGCAGGGGCCAGCCGAAGTGCGGGTCAGCGTACGGACGACGGCACGGGCTGATGCCGTAGTGATCGCCGCCGCGTTCGGGGGCGGCGGCCATCCGCGGGCTGCCGGCTGCACTCTGCACGTTCCGCTGGTCGACGCCCAGGCGCTCGTGCTGGCCGAAGCCGAGCGTGAGCTGATGCGTGACGATGCTCGGAGTCGTTAATCTCGACAAGCCGGTCGGACCTACCTCGCACGACATGGTCGGGCTCCTCCGCCGGCTGACCGGAACGCGGCGAATCGGCCACGCTGGCACGCTCGATCCACTGGCCTCCGGGGTCCTGCCGATTCTGGTCGGTGCCGCCACCCGATTCAGCGAGGAGCTGACCGGCGGTCATAAGCGATACCTGGCGGTCATTCGGCTGGGCGTCGGCTCTGCGACCGACGACGCGCAGGGACCGCTGACCATCGGCGGGCCGCTGCCGACCGATGACCAGGTCAGGGCCGAGCTCCCGGCCTTCGTGGGCGCCATCCTCCAGAGACCTCCCACCTTCTCCGCACGCAAGCAGGACGGCAAGGTGGCCCATCGCGCCGCGCGGGCGGGGAGTCCGATCGACCTGCCATCGCGCATGGTGACCGTGGAAGCGATCGACCTCGTATCCCTTGGCCGCGGCGAGACCTCGCTGGACGCCGAGGTGGCCATCCGATGCGGCGCCGGCACCTATATCCGCTCGATCGCGCGGGACCTTGGCGACCTGCTCGGCTGTCGCGGATACCTGGCATCGCTCAGACGAACGGCGACGGCGGGCCTCGATGTCGCCGATGCTCTCACGCCGGATCAGTTGATCGACCTCGCCGCCGAGGGGCGGATCGGCGAGGCGATCCTGTCCATCGCCGACCTCCTGCCCCTGCCGCATCTCACCCTCGACGGCGCCGCCGCGACCCGCTTTGTGCACGGCTCATCGATCCCCGTCAGGGCTGATGGAGAGGGAGGCGCGCGCGCGGTCTTCAGCGACCAGCTGCTGCTCGGGATCGGCACGCTGCGTGAGGGAATCCTGCAGCCTGACAAGGTGATCGCGCCGCAGGAGGTTGGCTGATGGCCGAGCTGCACGGACGGGGGCTGGATGAGCTGCCGGCGATCGGGCCGGCAGCGGTCACGATGGGGGCCTTTGACGGCATCCACAGCGGGCATGCCGCGATCCTGCAGGCCACTCGGGCGGCCGCGATGGAGCTGACGGTGGCCAGCGTGGCGCTCGTCTTCGACCCGCACCCCGACGAGATCCTGCACCCGGGGAGCCCGGTTCCGCGCCTGGCTCCACTGCCGGTCAACCTGGGACGCATCCGGCAGCAGGGGATCGACCATGCCCTCGTGATCCGCTTTGACGAGCACCTCCGCTCACTGACCGCGGAGCAGTTTCTGGCCGGCCTGGCGCCATCGATCGACCTGTGTGCCCTGGTGATGTCCCGGGAGAGCGCCTTCGGCCGAGGACGCGGTGGCACCGCCGCGCACATGCGCCAGGTCGGCCGTGACCAGAGCTTCGGCGTGGTGACCGTCGAGCGGGTGCGCCTCGGTGGGGAGCCGGTGTCATCCAGTCGCGTACGGGATGCCATCGTCGCCGGCCGCATTGCCACCGCCCGCGAGATGGGCGTCGCTCCGTACCTCGAGGGGACGGTCGTCCAAGGTGATCGGCGCGGCCACGAACTCGGTTTTCCCACCGCCAACCTGGCGTTCGAATACCTGCCGGTGATGCCGCTGCAAGGAATCTACGCGGGCCGCGCAATGATCTCAGACCTGCCCGGAGGCCGGTCCGGACCGATGGCCCCGGCACTGGTCAGCATCGGGACTCGTCCCACCTTCCACGACGACGGCGTGGAGCTGGTCGAGGTCCACCTTCTCGACTTCGAGGCTGACCTCTACGGCCAGACGGTCGGGGTGGAGCTGGTCGCCTGGCTGCGGGACGAGCGCCGATACGGGAGTGCCGCTGAGCTTGTCGTCCAGATGGGACGCGACGCAGCCGAAGCTCGCCGCATCCTGGGCGTCGCCTGACCTGCTACCATTGACCGGTTAGTGGAAAGAAATGTGGAGGAATACGTGCCGCTCGCCAAGGACGCGAAGAGCGCGATCATGGACGACTACGCCACGCACGATGGCGATTCCGGCTCCCCCGAGGTGCAGATCGCGCTTCTCACCGAGCGGATCAAGTCGCTGACGGAGCACCTGCGCACCTTCCAGAACGACAATCATTCCCGTCGCGGCCTTCTCAAGCTCGTCGGCCAGCGCCGACGGTTGCTCGCGTACCTCGTCCGAAACGACGTGGACCGCTACCGCGCGGTGATCGGTCGCCTGGGTCTGCGCCGCTAGTACAAGCAACCACGTGCCGGCTGCCGGTCGTCATCACGACCCGGGTTCCGCTTATCCGGTCGCAGCGTCCTGGCCGGACCACGGGTGCACGCGCGCCCGCCAACCATCAGCCTGACCTGTCCCCGCAGGCCGCCGCCCGCCACCTCGCCCCAGGCGAGGGTCGCGCGCGGGTCGAGCGCCGGGTCGACAGGCATCGATCGTAGATCTGGAGGAATCAGTGGCAATCAAAGTAGAAGCCGAGATCGGCGGCCAGCCCTTCTCATTCGAGGCTGGCAAGCTCGCCGAACAGGCTGACGGTGCCGTTCTGGTGCGCTACGGGGACACCGTCCTGCTCGCGACCGCGGTCTCGAGTGAGCCGCGCGAGGGGATCGACTTCTTCCCGCTCACGGTGGATTACGAAGAGCGCATGTACGCTGCGGGCAAGATCCCTGGCGGCTTCATCAAGCGCGAGTCGCGCCCGTCCGAGGCGGCCATCCTGGCGATGCGGCTGACCGACCGGCCGATCCGCCCCCTCTTCCCCAAGGGCTACAAGAACGACGTCCAGATCGTGCTGACCGTGCTGTCGACCGACCAGGAGAACGACCCCGACATCCTCGCCATCAATGGCGCGTCAGCGGCCCTGTCGATCAGCAGCATTCCGTTCCTCGGTCCGATCGGGGCCGTCCGCGTCGGCTACATCGACGGAGCCTTCGTCACCAATCCGACGAATACGCAGCTTGATGAGAGCCAGTTGGACCTGGTGGTGGCCGGCACCCGCGATGCGGTCATGATGGTCGAGGCGGGCGCCAAGATCCTGCCGGAGACGCTGATGGCCGACGCCATCGCCTACGCGCAGGCCGAGCTCCAGAAGAGCATCGACCTGCAGGAGAAGCTGGTCGTGAGCGCCGGCAAGCCGAAGCGCACCCCGTTCCTGGGTCCGAAAGCCGACTCGGTGGTCAAGCTGGGTCACCTGCTCTCGAGCGGCAAGAACGAATTCGTCGTATTCGACGTCGAGACCACCGCCATGAAGCCGGAGAACGGCTACATCGTCGACCTCGCCGCGCTCCGCGTGAAAGATGGCAAGGTGGTCGACCGCTTTGAATCGCTGGTCAGCCCGGGCGCATCCATCGTCGGGCACCAGATCCACGGTCTGACCAACGACGACGTTGCAGGTGCTGCCACGGCAGCGGAGGTGCTGGTGCGTTTCGCCGACTGGGTTGGCGACGCGCCGGTGGTGGCGCACAACGTGGCCTTTGACCTGCCGTTCGTGCTGCGTCACATGCCGACTGAGCGAGGCTGGCAGCCGACCGCGGTGTTCGACACGCTCGAGCTGGCTCATCAGCTCTATCCCGACGCTGGCAGCTATAAGCTCGGCGACCTGGTCCGTTTTGTCTTCGGCAGGGACCATGCCGCGGCGCACCGCGCGATGCCGGATGCTGAGGCAACCGCAGAACTGTTCATCGATCTCAGCAATGGACTGGCAGAGCGTCTTGATGCCGTGCGCTCGGACATTGCGGCCGAGATTCGCCAGGCCCGCACGAACTACAACCGGAGTGAGCAGGGTGAGCGGCTCGAGGATCTTCGCCGTCGTCACGGCATCGGCTCGGCGCTGATGGACGTGCTGACCAAGGCGACATCACGCGAGCTGGTTCTTTCCGAGAACGTGCGCATCGACGGTCGCGACACGACCACCATTCGACCGATCAGCGTCGAGGTCGGCATCCTGCCGCGGACACACGGCTCTGGACTCTTCACCCGCGGTCAGACCCAGGCGCTCAGCATTGCGACACTCGGCCCGTCCAGCGACGTGCAGCGCCTCGACACCATCTCGCCAGATACCGAGAAGCGCTACATGCACCACTACAACTTCCCGCCTTACTCGGTCGGGGAGTCGCGGCCCATGCGCGGGCCCGGCCGCCGCGAGATCGGCCACGGGGCGCTCGCCGAGCGGGCCCTGATGCCGGTGCTGCCGTCGGTCGATGAATTCCCGTACGTCATCCGCGTCGTCAGCGAGGTGGTGAGCAGCAACGGCTCCACCAGCATGGCCAGCACCTGCGGTTCGACCCTGGCGCTGATGGATGCCGGTGTGCCGATCAAGGCTCCGGTGGCAGGCGCCGCCATGGGCCTGATCGTTGATCCTGCAACCGGCCGCTATGCAGTCCTCACCGACATCACCGGCAAGGAAGACTCCTACGG
>JANMPX010000268.1:0-1987 GCA_031370085.1 Chloroflexota bacterium
CAAGCTCGGTGCCGCGAGCAGCCGGATCTTCACCGTGCGCGGCGTCGGCTACCGGATGTCGGAGGCGTGAGCGATTCCCCGATCCCGCGGCAGCCCGGGGACGCCCGACTGCTGAACCGCGTTCGCCGGCGCCTGGTGGCCTGGAGCGCGGGCTCCACCCTGGTGCTGCTGCTGATCCTCGGATCTGCCCTCTACCTCAGCGTGGATGCCTCCCTGGCCGGTGCTGGCCGAACCCAGCTCGATTCGCAGGCGCACTCGGTACGCGACTTCCTGGAGCACCTTGCGCCGGGGGGACTGACTGCGCCGGACGCGGACCCCGGCGACAACCCGATCGGTCGTGCCGCCTTCGGCGGTCCTGGCTCCGGGACGATCTCGATCATCGTCGACCGAGCGGGCGAGTTCCTGGGCCAGGTGCCCTACGACCAGACCGATCTGCCCGTCAAGGACGGCATCTCCGCTGCCGTGGCTGGCCGGGTCGACGTGCGGCTCGCCTCCGTACACGGGGCGCCGGTGCGGGTCTGGAGCGAGATGGTGCAGGTTGATGGTCAGTCGCGCGTCCTGCAGGTGATCCAGGATCGCACCGCTGAGCAGCGGACCCTGACCATCCTTGTCACCGTGCTGCTGGGCGGCGGCCTGGCGGTCCTTGCCCTGGCCGCAGCTGTCGGCTTCGTGTACGCCGGTCGGGCCCTGGTGCCGATTCGCGAATCGCTCCAGCGACAGCGCGAGTTCGCCGCCGATGCCAGCCACGAGCTCAGGACGCCCCTGGCGATCGTGCGCGGCAGCGTCGAGCATCTGCAGCGTCACAGCGGAAAGCGCGTCTCGGAGGTCGGCGACGCGCTGAACGATATCGAGACCGAGGTGGATCACCTCACCGGATTGGTCGACGATCTGCTGTTGCTGGCGCGCAGCGACTCCGGCGTGGTCGAGCTGCGACGCGAGCCGGTCGACCTGGCCGACGTCGCGGCCGAGGCGCTGCAGCGGCTGCGGGTGCGGGCAGACGCGAGCGGCGTCCAGCTGCGGCTCGATGCCGCTCCGGTCACCGTGTCGGGCGACCCGGATCGGATTCGACAGCTGTTCACGATCCTGATCGACAACGCGATCCGCCACTCTCCTTCGGGTGGCGCGGTTACCGTTGCCATCCACGGGGAGGGAGGGCCGGCGATCTCCGTAGAGGACGAGGGACCGGGGATCCGCCCCGATGACCTGCCGCACCTGTTCGATCGATTCTGGCGAGCGGCCGATGCCCCGACCGGGGGCACCGGCCTCGGCCTTTCGATCGCCGCATGGATCGCGGAGCATCACAGCGGCACCATCAGCGCCGCGAATCGCCCCGCGGGCGGCGCCCGTTTCGAGGTCGACCTTCCACGCGCCTGAGCTAGTCCTCCGCCCGATAGGTTGCCGAATGCACCGGCGCTTCGTGAATCGCCGTCTGCCGCAGCGCGCCCCACCCGGTATTGACGAAGCGATACGGCATTCCCGCCGTAACGACGACCTCCGCGTTGGGGTGGGTGTGCTCCTTTGGCCCGCTGCCGGGCACCACCTGGAAGTGGTAGGCGGACGTCATGAGCCCGTATCGGGCCCCCTCAAGGTGGCGAACCGCTCAGCCGTCCCGGGTGACCGTGTTGGCTAGGAGCTCCAGGTTCGCGCTCCGTACGTGTCGTGCTTCAGTCATCCCTGATCCTCCAGCGAATACGAAGAGAGGCTCGGCGATCGCTCGCCGAGCCTCTCTTCGATGCGACGCCTAGCGTCGGGTGTTGAAGCAGCTGCTGCAGTAGACCGGCTTGGAGCCGGTGGGTCGGAACGGGACGCGAGCCTCGCCGCCGCAGCCGTCGCAGGTTGCGGTGAACATCTCGCGCTCAGACCCGTAGCTCGAGCCGCTGCTGTAGCCGGCCGGGCCGCCGTAGCTGGACCCGCCGCCGTAGCTGGACCCGCCGCTGTCGCCGCGAGCGGCCTTCTTGGCGGCTCGACAGGCCGGGCAACGGCGCGG
>JANMPX010000277.1:0-1534 GCA_031370085.1 Chloroflexota bacterium
CTGCGTGCCGTGGGCCGATCGAGGGTGTGGGTGAGCCGAGGCACGCAGCAGGGCTCCGTTGAGGGCGTCAACGACCAAGACACCGGCACGGTCGGGGTCGGGGGCGTTCTTCAGTGCCGCGGTTCGCAGGAGCGAGGAGACGTAGTCGGCCTGCCGCTGCCAACCCTGACGGAGGCAGGCGGCGAGCTCGTCGTCGGCGAGATCACGCATGAGGAAGTTCAGCCCAGAAACCTCAGCTTAATCCATTCGCGGCGACCTGCCCCGGCGACCTACGCTCGTTGCATTATGCGTGATTTCCCCCCGACCTTCACGACGTTCCTGCCGGAGGCGGACGGGGATGCGGTGATCCTCCCGGACACCCGCAGCCCGGGGGCGTTTCTACGCTGGCACCTGGGACAGCAACCTGGCGTCATCGCGGCAGCGACGTTCGTGGGTTTCCTGTGGCAGCTGCCGCTGACCCTCGGTCCGTGGCTGGTCGGCAAGGCCGTCGACGAGGGGATCCTGGCCGGTTCCTCGTCGGACCTGTTGCGGTGGGCTGGGCTGCTCGGGCTCGTCACGGTGATCGGGGCGGTGTTCGGCATCGCGATGCACACCCTGGTCGTGCGCAGCTGGTTGATCGCGCTGTACGGGACCATCCAGATGGTCGCCCGCAAGTCCGTGCAGATGGGTCACGTGCTGCCCCGGCGGACGCCGACCGGCGAGGCGATCAGCGTTGCGTCCAGTGACTCGGACGAGTTTGGCGCTCTGACAGAGATCACGGCGCGGGCGGGCTCGCAGCTGGGGGGCTCTCTGGTGGTGGCGGCCAGTGTGCTGAACACGTCTGTGGCGATGGGCTTGCTGGTGCTGGTTGCCGCGCCGGTCATCGTCGGCGCGGCGCTGCCGCTGCTTCGGCCGCTGCACCGGCGCCAGGAGGTGGAGCGTTCCCGCAGCTCCGAGCTGACCTCGATGGCCACCGACATTGTCGCCGGCCTGCGGATCTTGCGGGGCATCGGTGGCGAGGGAACCTTCGGCCGCAACTACGCCGAGCAGTCCCAGCGGACCCGACGGGCAGGGGTTTCGGCCGGGCTCTGGCAGGCGGCCATCGAGGCCACTGGGGTGCTGCTGTCGGGGGCGTTCCTGGTGATTCTGATGTGGGCGGGGACGCTTCGGGTACTCACCGGGGACCTCAGTGTCGGCGAGCTGATCAGCTTCCTTGGCTACGGGCTGTTCATGATCGGGCCGATCCAGACGTTCTTCGAGTTCGCCCAGAAGCTCACCCGCGCGCTGGTTTCCGCCCGTAAGGCGGTCGTGCTCTTTGAGCAGGCGCCCCCCTGGCGCGAGCAGACGTCGCCGGTGCCACTGCGCGCCGATGGCGACCTGGTCGACGATTTGACGGGTTTCGTCGCACCCTTTGGGCTGCTCACTATCGTCGTCAGCGCCGTCCCTGAGGCGTCCTCCGAGCTGGCCGACCGGTTGGGCCGCTACCTGCCGGCCGACGTCGAGCCCCCGGCCGAGGAGCCGGGCACCGAGCTGAGGGGCCGCGCCGCGCGCCGGG
>JANMPX010000289.1:0-1807 GCA_031370085.1 Chloroflexota bacterium
GTGGCGCGCTGAAGGACAAGGACCCCCAGCGCCACCTGGTGCAGGCGGTCGCCGAAGAACGAGATCAGCTGACCGGTCCACAGCAGCGAGAAGTTGCGGTTGCGCAGGAGCGCCAGGTAGGGCGATGGCGTCCGCTCTCCGCGAGCAGCTGCGGCAGCCGGGAGGCTCGTCGCTCCCGCGAACGGGTCGGTCGGACGGGGGCCGCCGACGAGGCTGCCCCGCAACGGGGCGTCCGGTCGCGTCATGGCGTACACGATCGCCCAGAAAATGCCGATCGCCAGCAGCACGTCGCCGATGCTTGCCACGTCCCTGATCCACGGGATGGGGATCGGGACCACGTCGCCGAAGATGCCGCCGCGCGACACGAAGTCACCAACCGTGGTGGTCGTCAGCAGGAAGTGGAATGGGTCGTGGGCGAGGTCCGCCGGGGTGAAGCCGGCGGCCGTGAAAGCCGCGGACCAGATCGGCATCTGGCCGCCGTTGAGGAGCACTGCGAGCGTGTTCAGCGCGATCCCCACCGCCGCCACCTGGAGCCCTGGCACGTGCCAGTTGGCAGACAGCCAGACCAGGATCAGGGCATAGGCGCCGATGAAGGCGATGGCCAGCGGCAGATCGGTGCCCGGGTCGGCCTGCTTGAGAAGCTGGGCCAGGATGCGCAGGGCCAGTGCCACGCCCAGCAGCCAGACCGATCGCATGCGCAGGCCTGCCAATCGGGGCAGTCCGCCACCGGCCAATGCGCCCGCCACGAGCGCCAGCGCGACGGCGCTAAGAAACATCGTCTGAGGTCAGCATCGGCCTCGACGGTGGGTCGCCTCCCTCGGGTCCGCCTTCGGTTGGGGGAGCTTCGCTTGTCGCGGCGGCAGGCCACTCGCCGGAATGCAGCATGGTCGGCAGCTCATCCGGACGATCCGGCTTGCGATCCAGGGTTTCGCGGTCGAGCCCGATCAGGATCGGAACGATTTCGGGGTCGAACTGGATGCCGGTGAACTTCACTAGCTCGCCGATGGCGATCTCATGGCTGAGCGGGGTCTTGCGGTAGGGCCGGGGCGAGGTCATCGCCTCGTAGGCATCGGCCACGCCCAGGATGCGCGCGCCCAGGTCGATGTCCAGGGCCTCGATCCCATGGGGATAGCCGGAACCGTTGAACCACTCATGGTGCTGCAGGATGAGCGGCGCCTCCGGCGCGAGCTGCGTCGCCGGCTTGACGATCTCCGCGCCAATGGTCGGGTGCTGGTTCATCAGGAAGCGCTCCTCCTTGTCCAGGGGCCCTTCCTTGAGCAGGATGTTGTCGCGAATCCCGATCTTGCCGACGTCATGCAGCAGCCCCGCCCATTTGATCTTCTCGATCTCCGGCTCAGGCAGCTTCATGACCCGGCACATCGCCTCCGCGATGTCGCTGACTCGCTTCGAGTGGTTTCGGGTGTTGACGTCTCGCGCGTCGACCGCCTTGGCGAGGGCGGTGATCGTCTGCTCGAACAGTTCCCGAGTCTCAACATAACGGTGATACGCGAGGCGAGTGGTGAAGAGTGGGACGACGAAGAGTGGCGTCGCCCACCAACCGACCCCGTTAGGCAGCGTGAAGGTTTGGGCCATCAACCCGCCGAGGGGCACAAGTCCGACCAAATTAAGGGAAATCGCGCCTAGATCCTGGGCCCACACTGTCCGGACTGGCGTACCAGTCTGACCGCTGACGGCCAGGACGGCCAAGGCGCCGCTGAGCAGATAGAAGATGCCGCTTCCCACAAGTAGGGCGACGAACAGTATTCCCTCTGCGGCGGGAGCGGCGGTCGAATGCAGGGCTCTGTGC
>JANMPX010000259.1:0-3218 GCA_031370085.1 Chloroflexota bacterium
CGAGAGCAGCCGCTCGTCGGGCTGGAAGGGGAAGACGGCGCGCAGCGCGGTGGCGTTGGCCAACAGGTTGGCATGAGTCAGCATGGCGCCCTTCGGCTCGCCGGTCGTGCCGGAGGTGAAGACCACCTCGACCAGGTCGCTGCCAGCCAGCTCGGGGGTCGGCAGCGGCGTTGCGTTGCGCGCACGGTCCGGCAGCGACTCGATCAGCACCACCGGAAGGTTCAGGACCTCCGCCAGCGTCGCCGTCTGGGTCGAAGCCAGGACCAGCTTGGCGCGCGTCCGTGCGGCGATCTTGGCCACGAGATCGGGTGCGCTGCGCATGTCGAGCGGCACCAGCACGATGCCGGCGAAGATGGCTCCAAAGAAGCCGATCGCCCACTCGGGCCGGTTGACGCCCCAGATCAGGACCCGGTCGCCGCGCTCCAGGCCCTGGTCGGTCAGCACCCGCGCCACGCGCGTGGCCAGCTCGGCCAGGTCGCGGTAGCTCCAGATGCGGGTCCGAAAGCCGGGCTTGATGAGCAGCGCGGGTCGCTCGCCGTAGCGTTCGGCAGCCTCGAGCAGCAGATCGACCAGGGTCTCAGCCATGTCGCCCGCCTTCCTGCGCTGATTGTGCGTCAGGCCACTGCGGTTAGACAACGGTGAAGGCGGTTCAGGCGCCGGCCCGCTGTGCCAGTGCCGCGAGCGTCCGGTTCGCCTGGTTGCGCCACGGCGGATAGTGGCTGAAGGCGATCGTCTCCACGTCGAGATCGGCCATGCGCGCCACGCTGGCCCTGGCCAATGGCATGTCCTCGCTGAAGACCGAGCTGGCGAAGGTCACCTTGCCGCGGATCAGCTGGAGGGTGTCGCCCACGAAGAGCAGCTTGTGACGCGCCGCATACAGACAGATGCTGCCGGGTGTGTGGCCGGGGGTGTGGACGACCTGGAGCCCACCCATGACGGGCAGCAGCTGGCCGTGCTCGACCGGCGTCGCCTCGCCGGGGTGCCTGGTGAAATAGGCGATCAGCTGGCCGCGATTGCGGTTGGCGACAGCGTCGCGGAGGGTCACCTGCAGCCCGGCCAGGTCGGTCGGGTGCATCAGGATCTCGACGTCACGGTCATCGGCGATCTCGCGCACCCCGCCGATGTGGTCCGGGTGGGCGTGCGTGCAGATGATCCGCGTCAGGTCGTTCATAGATCTGCCGAGCTTCGCCACGTGCTGCGCGACTCGCTTGCCCGACCCGACCAGGCCGGCGTCGATCAGGGTCATCGCGGGCTCGTCGACGAGGTAGGCGTACACGCCGAGCAAGCGGATCGCGTGGACCCCCGGCACGATCTCCATGCGCCTACTCCTCGTTCAGGAGCAGTCGTCGGTAGGAGTCGTAGCGCGCCTCGCTGACCTGCCCGGCGGCGAGTGCCGCGCGCACCGCGCAGCGGGGCTCCGAAAGGTGACGGCAGTCGTTGAAGCCGCAATCGGCCAGCAGCGGCCGCATCTCGGGGAAGCACCATGCGAGCTCGGTGTCGGGGATGCGCCACAGTCCGAGCTCTCGGAGCCCGGGAGTATCGGCGACATAGCCGCCGGTGGTGAGGGGGTGCAGCTCGGCCATGGTGGTGGTGTGCTGTCCCTTGTGGACCGCTCCGCTGATCGGACCGGTCTCGATGCGCAGGCCCGGCTGGATGGCGTTCAGCAGCGTGGACTTGCCGACCCCCGATGGCCCGGTCACCACGCTCACCCGACCTGCCAGCCGATCGGCCAACTGCTCGACGCCGATCCCCTCGCGCGCCGACACGAGGTGAACAGGGTAGCCGATCGTCTCGTACGCGGAGAAGAGGCGGCGGGCCGCGTCGAGCCCCACCAGGTCGACCTTGTTGGCAACCACGGCCGCCGCGACCTCGTTGTGCTCGGCGACCACCAGAAAGCGATCAAGCATGCGCAGATGAGGCATCGGGTCGGCGCAGGCGAAGACGACCAGCACCTGGTCCACATTCGCGACCAGCAGGTCCTCCTGCCACGTGCCCCGCGGCCCGGGCTGGCGACGCGAGAAGCGCGACACGCGTGGGACGACCGCTTCGATCATCCCTTCGCCGTCGGGCTGCAAAGCGATCGACACCCGATCCCCGATGACGACCAGCGCGGCGGAGCTGCGCTCCTGCTTTAGCCGCCCGCGGAGGTGGCATTCGATCAGTCGGTGGTCATCGGTCTGGACGGTGTAGAAGCCGCTCCGGGCGCGCAGAACGATCCCGGAGATCTCGGTCTGGGCCGCGATCGGCGCGGCCAGGGCAGAGGCAAGGTTCAAGGGTGCATCTCCACTCGATCAGGTCCAAGGTGGGCGGTGGAGCGCGCCCGTCGCGCGATCAGGGCCGCGTTGCGGTCCCGTGCAGGCGAGGGCGCGCGATGGCGATGGTGGTCATCGGTGCGGCTCCTTCCGTCTGCGTGCGTGCGTCTGATTCGACGGTAGCCATGAGAGGTCGTTGTGTCAACGGGCGAACGCGTGCACGCCAACGCGTTGGCAGGCGGCTGTTGTGCGCTACATTCGTCCAGACGTACGAGGGGATGGTCGGCGATGGGGTGGACTTTTCTGACGACCCACGGACTGGTGCTCGTCGAGATTGCCGGCGATCCGCAGCAAACCATGCGCTCCCTGGCGGAGAAGCTGGGTGTTACCGAGCGCACGGTGCAGTCGGTCATCCATGACCTCGTGGCCGAGGGATATGTGACCCGAGTGCGGATCGGCCGCCGCAACGTCTACCGCGTCGATCCCACGCGGCCGATGCGCCACCCGGTGGCCGCGGAACACGATGTCGCGGCCCTGCTGCAGGCCCTCGCATAGGTCGCCGCCCGGTACCGAGGTCCTCCCCGTCGCGGTACTTCTTTCCCTTGGCCGCAGTGCTCCGGCGCCCCTACCTTGTCCTCGGACATGCGAAATTGTGTTCGGGAGATACCCGGCGCGCCTACGGCCGCCAAACCACCAGGGGGCAATAATCGGAGGCGTCATTCGTGAAACGCATTGTGGGAGCCGTACTGGCGGGTCTGATGACCTTCGGGTTGGTGTTCGGCCTGGCGGCTAGCCTCAACCTCACCAGTGACAGCCTGGGAGCGCAGACGACCGTCGTTGCCGCATGCCAGGCCGGCGCGCTCAACGCCACGTATACCTCGACCTACTCGGCCGCTGCGCCGGGGCCGGGGTACACCGTTGGCACCGTAACCATCACCGGCCTGGCGGCGACCTGCTACAGCAAGC
>JANMPX010000036.1:0-8381 GCA_031370085.1 Chloroflexota bacterium
CAGGGCCACGATTGCCGCGGTGCCATAGCGGAAGCCGAACCTGATCCACAGGTAGACGAGGATGAACAGCTCGCCGATCACGATCAGCACGATCGAGCTGCGGATCAGATCCGAGCCGACGATCGGGCCCACGGTCGTGACGCTGCGCGGCTCTCCGGTGCCGAAGCGCGCCACGAGCAGCCGCTCGAGCTTGTCGAATGGCGTGTCACGGATGACCGGTACCGGCGTGGCGGTGGGGCTGGCGCTCGCTGTTGGGCTTGCGACCGGACTGACCGATGCGCCCGGCGCTGGGCTCGGGCTGGCCGTAGCCGACGGAACTGCGCTCGGCGATGCGACGGCTGAACCGGTTGCCGTCGCGGTGGCGGTGGGGGCGAGTGACACGCTGGGGATCGGCGTCTGTGCCGGCAGGAGATCGATCGGGTCGGTCCGGATCTCGACAAACCCGCTGCCGACACTGCGCACCGCCGCCTCGGGGTGACCGAGCTCGACCAGGGCGATGCGGACCTCGGCCGCGCTCGGCTGATTGGCATAGCGCACCTGCCAGACCGTGCCGCCGGTGAAGTCGACCGATGGCTTCAGGCCGCCCAGGACAATGAAGATGAGCCCTGGAATGGTGATCAGCGCACTGAACGCGAAATACCAGTTGCGCTTGCCGACGATGTCATACATGGCTCAGCGCTCCACGTGATAGAGCGACAGGCGGCGACCCCAGTCGGTGCGAACCACGTAGCGCAGCATCGTTCGCGTGACGGTGACCGCGCTGAACATCGAGAGCAGCACGCCGATGATCAGCACCAGGGCAAAGCCACGCACCACCGTCGTCCCCTGCCAGTACAGCCACGAGGCGACCAGCAGGGTGCTGACATTGGAGTCGAGGATGCTCGACCAAGCCCGGTTGAAGCCGGCCTCGATCGCCGGGCCCAGCGTCTTGCCGGCCCGGATCTCCTCCTTCATGCGCTCGAAGATGAGGATGTTGGCATCCACCGCCATGCCGATCGACAGGATGAAGGCGGCGACCCCGGCCAGTGTCAAGGTGACGCCGATCAACCGGAAGACGGCATACGAGACGAGCGTGTAGAAGACCAGGGCCAGCGCTGCCAGGACCCCCGGCATCCGGTAGTACGCGATCATGAAGAGCAGTACCAGGGAGAGGCCGACTGCCCCCGCCGCCAGCGCCTGGCGAAGGAAGTCGGCGCCGAGAGTCGGCGCCACGCGCTCGATCCCCTGCTCGCTGAGCGAGACCGGCAGGGCGCCGAAGCGCAGCGTGTTGTAGAGGTTCAGCTGCTCGGTCTGGGCCTTCTGGCCGGTCCCCACCGTGATGATCGTCCGGCCGCCGCAGATGGCGCCGTTGATGTTCGGAGTGGTGATCACCAGGCCGTCCAGGGCGATCGGGCCGGGCTTCTGCTGGTTGGCGGTGGTGAAGGTGCACCACGTGCTCGACGCGTCGCTCTGCAGGGTGAAGGTGACACCCAGCTCACCATTCTGTGAGTCCGGCTGCACGCTGCCTGGGTCGATCTTGCCGCCGTCGAAGAGCACGGCCACCTGCCCGGCCGCGATCTGTGCCCTGATGTCCTGGTTGACCGTCAGGGCGATTCCCCGGGGATCGATGAACTGGAGCTGACCGGTCGAGCCGACGAGGGTGCGGACCTGTTTCTCGTTGGAGACTCCCGGGATCTCCACCACGATCCGGCGCTGGCCGTCGCCGCCGACCTCGGTGCGCACCTGGGGCTCCGACACGCCGATCCCGCCGACCCGCCGCTCGATGATGCTGCGGGCCGTGTCCACCTGCTCACCAGTGATCGTCTGGCCCGCCTTGGGCTCGACGGCCAGGGTCACCCGGATCCCGCCCTGGAGGTCGAGGCCGAGGACCGTCTTGAGCTCCCGACCGAGGACATTGTTGGGAAGCCACGTCACCCCGAGTGTCTTGCGCGGCAGATCGATGAAGATTGCCAGCAGCAGGGTCACCAGGATCACCCAGGGAGCGAGGCGGCGCCAGGTCATGCTTCGGCCAGGTGATCCTCTTGCTGGAGCGCGGGTGGCAGACACGAAACGCGCCGCAGTCTTGCGGCGGGCGGGGCCAGTATAGGCAGCCCCCAGCGTGCTCGCAAGGCAGCGCAGGTCATGCCAGCATCCCCTCGCGCGCCAGCTGCGCCTTCAGGCTTTCAGCCAGCGAACGGGTGATCCCCGGGGTCTCCGCCAGCTCATCGACCGATGCCTCGCGGATGCGGCGCAGGCTGCCGAAGCGCTTGAGCAGCGCCTTCCTTCGGACCGGGCCGATGCCGGTCACCTCGTCGAAAGCGCTGGCCATCGCCGTTCGCGAGCGCAGGCTGCGGTGATAGGTGATCGCGAACCGATGCGCCTCGTCGCGTACCCGCTGGACCAGGTAGAGCCCCTGGCTGTTTCGAGGCAGCACGATCGGTGTGCTGCGCCGCGGCACGAACAGCTCCTCGAATCGCTTGGCGAGGCCGGCCAGTGGCACATCCTCGAGCTCCAGCTCATGCATCACCCCCACCGCGGCCGACAGCTGCCCCTTGCCTCCGTCGACGATCACCAGGTCCGGCAGCGCCCAGCCTCCCTCTGCGTGGCGCTCCCCTCCCGCGCCGCCCTCGCCATCGTCGCCCGCCTCCTCTGGCGCCTCGTCGGCCCCGACCGCCGCGAGTGACAGGGCGCCCGTCTCGCGCCGGAGCCGAGCAGCCCGCGAGAATCGGCGACGCAGTACCTCGGCCATCATCCGGAAGTCGTCGGGGGTGTCGCCGGATCGAATCCGGAAGCGACGGTACTCCCGTGGCTCCGGGCGGCCGTTGACGAAGACGACCATCGAACCGACCGCGCTGGTCCCCGAGATGTTGCTCATGTCGTAGCACTCGATCCGCTCGGGCGGCTGTCGGAGGCCGAGCGCGATCGCCAGCTCCTCGAGGGCGGCATCCCGCTTCCCGGCATCGGCCAGCCATTCGGCGCGCTCGCGAGAGAGGGCCTCGACCGCGTTCTGGCTGGCCAGCGCCACCATCTGCCGTTTCTCGCCGCGCTCGGGCACCCGGAGCGCCACCGCCGTCCCGCGACGGTCCGACAGGAAGGCTGCCAGCCCTTCGGCATCGGCCGGCTGCAGCGGCAGGTGGATCTCGCGCGGCGGCCGTTCGCTGGCGGCGTAGTACTGCTGCAGGAAGGAGGTCAGCACCTCGCCATCGGTGACGCCGCGGGCGCCCTCGACGATGAAGTGCTCGCGGCCGATCATCTTGCCGTTGCGAATGATGAACAGCTGGAGGCAGGCCTCGCCCTCTTCGCGCGCCATCCCGACCACGTCCTGCTCGGCACGACTGAAGGCGGCGACCTTCTGCTGCTCGATGGTGCGCTCGACCGCGCGCAGCTTGTCGCGAGCCGCCGCCGCCTGCTCGTACCGCAGCCCGTCCGAGTGGGCCTCCATCTCGGTGCGCAGCTCGGCGGCGATCCCCTCCTGCCGCCCCTCGAGGAAGTCGACGATGCGCTCGATGGTGGACCGGTAGGCGGCCCGCTCGATCGCCTGGATGCACGGGCCCTGGCAGCGCTTGATGTGGAAGAGGAGGCAGGGTCGCTCGAGTACGCGCTTGCCGTCGGGGATGTCGAGGTCGCAGGTGCGGAACGGAAAGATCTTGCGCAGCAGCTTGAGCGTCTCATCGACACTGGAGGCGGAGGCGTATGGGCCGAAATAGCGACTTCCGTCGCGCACCAGCTTGCGGGTGCGGACGATGCGCGGGAAGTCCTCGCCCAGGGTGATCTTGACGAACGGGTAGCTCTTGTCGTCGCGCAGCCGGATGTTGAATCGCGGCCGGTGCTCCTTGATCAGGTTGCACTCGAGCAGGAACGCCTCGCTGATCGTGTCGGTGACGATGTACTCCACGTCGGCCACCTCGGAGACCATGCGCTCGATGCGGACATCGAGCGGCGCCCTGCTACCGAAGTAGGAACGCACCCGGCTGCGCAGCGAATCGGCCTTGCCGACGTACAGCACGCGGCCATCGCCGCCCTTCATCAGGTACACGCCGGGCGCCGTGGGGAGCCGCCGCAGCAGGGCGCGATTGAAGGCCATGGACCGATTCTAGGCGGGGCTGGCGGTCGGGATCGGCGATGCGATCGGCTTTGCCAGCTCAGCCTGGATGTACGCCCGCAGCGGCGCGTAGTCGGTCTCCGAGGCGCGGCCGATGACGGCGAGGATGTACTGGCCCCGATCGTTGCGCGTCGCCTGCAGAATCACGTCCTCGGTCAACTCGAGCCGATGCAGGGCGCCAAGATGACCGGAGAGCAGGAACAGGTCGAACGCCGACAGGTCGGTGTGCATGCGTCCCTTCAGAGCGTCCATCAGGGCAAGCCCCGGACCCAGTGACCCGATTCCGCCGCCTCCGAGCTTGGCCCGCAGGGCCGCAAGGACGGCCTGCTGCCGCACCGATCGGGCAAAGTCGCTCGACTCCTTCGGGTCGTCGGTGTAGCGCGCACGGGCGTAGGCCAGGGCGCGCTCGCCATCGAGCGCGATGCTGCCGGCATCGAAGGTGCCCCCGTCGAAGGTTCCGGCGTGGTACTTGTTCTCGTCCCAGGTGATGCTGAATGCTCGTGGATTGACGAGCGTGATGCCACCCACCGCGTCGACCATGCCGCGGAAGCCGGCGAAGTCGATCGCCAGCCAATGCTCGATCTTCAGGCCGGTCACCTCGGCGAGCAGGGAGGTGGCCAGGCGACCTGCCTCCTCGATCCCGCCGTTCTGGAAGCCGACCGCGAACGCCTCGTTCGCCTTGCCGCCCTTTGGCAGCTCCGACAGCCCGGCGATCCACAGGTCGCGCGGGATGGGGATGACCGTCGTTGTATTAGTGGCCGGATCGATCGAGTAGATGTTCATGGAGTCGGCCAGGTAGCTGCCGCCCTGGTGCTCGGGTCCTCCGTAGCCGTACAGGACCACGTTCACCCGCTCGCTGCCCATGAACGGAAAGAACAGGGACGAGGAGACCGACGACGCGGAGCTGACCCCGGCGTTGAAGTCGGCGACGCGCTGGAAGAGGAGGAATCCGCCGATCAGCACCACCGCGGTGACGATGAGCACGGTCCGCGTGACGACTCGCCGGAACGACCCGGGGCGACGTGGCCGCCGGAGCGGAGGGCCGGCGCTGAGCTCCTGCCGCGCTCGTGAGTAGGGGTCGATCCCCCGCACCTTCAGGCGCTCGTCCCGTTCGATCGCCTCGCGAATGCGACGCGCACGCGGCGTCTCGCTGGCGTGCATGCGCCGGCGATCGCGATTCATCATCGTTGTCAGGATAGCCCGATAAGCGGCCAGTGACCGCGCGGTAAGCCGCCAGGATGATCCTTGCCCGATGGTAGCCATCACCGCTCGCGTGGCGTCCGATCACCCAAGCTCCCCGATCGCGCCGCTGCTGGGCGCGCTCGACAACGAGCAGCGAGCGGCCGCGCTCTTGCCGGGTGGACCGGCCCTGGTGATCGCTCCGGCCGGCAGCGGGAAGACCACGACCCTGATTGCGCGACTCGGGGTGCTGCTGGTGCGGAGCGTGCCGGCGGACCGGATAGCGGTGGTCACCTTCAACCGTGAGGCGGCGGCGGAGCTGTCCCAGCGCATCGCCGTGCGCCTTGCACCGCTGGTCCCCGGCGCCGAGCGGATCGAGGTGCGAACCCTCCACGCCCTGGCGCGGCAGATCCTGCTTGATGCGCTTGGTTCGGTCCGCCTGCTCCCGGATCGTCTGCCCCTGCTGCGGGCCGCTCGGCGCCGAGCGGCGGCAAGATCGACCGTTGGCGACGCGCCCCCTCCCGAGCCGGCCGAGCTGGACGGACAGCTATCTGCTTGGAAGGTGGAGGGTCGACCGCCTCCGCCCGCCGCCCTGCCGTCATTGCAGGCCTACGAGTCACTGAAGACGGCGAGGGGCGTGCTCGACTTCGATGACCTGGTCGTCGGCGCGGTCACCGCGCTGGAACGCGACACCGGCCTGCGGATCCGCTGGCAGGCCCGCTTCACGCACCTGGCGGTCGACGAGTTCCAGGACGTGGATGCCGCGCAGTTTCGGCTCGTCCGCCTGCTGGCGACGCCGGAGGACAACCTGTTCGTGGTCGGCGACGATGACCAGACGATCTACGCCTGGCGACTCGCCGACGTGCGCAGGATCCTGACATTCGAGCGGTACTACCCGGCCGCTCGACGGGTCCAACTGGCAACCAACTATCGCTGCCCACCGGCGGTGGTGGCTGCTTCACGGCGGCTGGTGGCGGTCAATGCGGAGCGCTTCATCAAGCGGATCGAGCCGGCACCCGCCAACCGCCACGCCGGAGCGATTTCCGTGATGGCGACCGCCGATCCCCAATGGCCCGATCGAGTGGCAGCCCTCGCGGTCGCTGAGGCCGCCAGGGTAGGCCGCTGCTGCGTGCTGGCACGAACCCGCGCGGAGCTCGGCCCGATCCTGATGGCAATGCTTCGCGCCGGGTTCCCGCACGCGACCGCCATTGACGCGCCGCTGCAAGCCGAGCCGGTGACGCGCCTGCTGGACGACGCCCGCCGGCTGCCATTTGGGGCAGCCCCGTTTCAGGAGCTCCGGCGGCTGCGCGCCGGACTCGGATGGAGTCGCGGCGACGGCAATGACACGCTGGGCGACGAAGATCACGCGGCCCTCGACGCGCTGCTCGGCTGGGCGGCGGCCTTCCGCGCGCTGGGCACCTTCCTGGCCGCAGCTGACACCGCGCGAACCCGACTGGCCGCGCTCCGTGATCCCGCGGCCCCGATCGAGCTGGTCACGGTCCACGGCGCCAAGGGACGCGAGTGGCCATCCGTGGTCATCGTCGGCTTCGAGGCGGAGCGATTCCCGAACCGGCGGTCATTGGCGGGAGCAGCCGATCCGGTCAGGGCGCTCGAGGAGGAGCGTCGCCTGGCGTACGTGGCGGTCACCCGCGCCGCTGCGCGCCTGATCCTCGCCTTCGACCCGTCGCGGCCGTCGCCGTTCCTGGCGGAGATGGGCTACAGCCCGACCGCCGGTGCGACCTCGGCCAGGTAGCGGACCATGCGCACAACGTGCTCGTCGAATTCGAGCCCGAGCTCCGCCGCGCCGGCCAGCAGCATCTCGCGCGGCACCGCGCGAGCAAAGGCCTTGTCCTTCATGCGCTTGCGGACGTGGACCGGCTCGACATCGGCAAGTAGACGCGACGGACGCATCAGCGCAACGGCAACGAGGAATCCGGCGAGCTCATCGCAGGCGTAGACGAGGTGATCCAGCCTGGATTCGCGCGGCACACCCAACTGGTCGCTGTGCGCGCGCACGGCGTGCACAACTTCGGCGGGATAGTCGAGGCGCGCCAGCTCATCCGCCCCGATCGCACCGTGCGTCGAAGCATCCGGGAAGCGCTCGTAGTCGAGGTCATGGAGGAGGCCGGCCATCCCCCAGGCTTCGACCGTTTCGGGATCGAGGCCATCGTCGCGGGCGTAGCCCCGCACCCCGGCCTCGACCAGCACGCCGTGCTTGCGCAGCGATGGGTTGGCATTCCAGGCGTGGAGCAGATCGAGGGCCTCGCTGCGGGTGGGCATCAGGGCCTGCGCGAGCTCAGCACCTGCACGATGCCGGCGGCCACCAGCGACAGCACGCCCAGCCCCACGAACGGGATCGAGCCGCCGGCCAGGATGCCGAGCACGACCAGCAGAAGGCCGACGAATACGAGTGCCGGCAGGGCCATGGGCGTCCTTTCAAGATGCGATGTGCGGCGTCGGGATGATAGCGGCGCCCGGACCGTTCAGGCGGTGCGCCGTGCGCTGGCCGTCCGCGCTCGTGATGTGGCGAGGGCGGCGCGGAGGTACCGGCCGGTGTACGAGGCCCGCACCCGCGCGACCTCCTCGGGGGTTCCGGCCGCAACCAGGTCGCCGCCCGCGGCGCCGCCATCGGGTCCCAGGTCGATCACCCAGTCGGCGCTCTTGATGACGTCGAGGTTGTGCTCGATGACGATCACCGTGTTGCCTGCGTCGGCCAGCCGACCGAGAACCTGGAGGAGGCGCGCCACATCATCGAAGTGCAGCCCGGTAGTCGGCTCATCGAGGATGTAGAGCGTCCGCCCGGTGGCGCGTTTGGAGAGCTCCGTCGACAGCTTGACCCGTTGCGCCTCCCCGCCCGACAGGGTCGTGGCCGCCTGGCCGAGGCGGATGTAGCCGAGCCCGACGTCGGTGAGCGTCTGCAGCTTGTCCCGGACCGGAGGGACGGCGTCGAAGAACCCGAGCGCCTGATGGACGGTCATCTCCAGGACATCGGCGATGTTGCGGCCCTTGTAGAGGATCTCGAGCGTCTCCCGGTTGTAGCGGCGCTCGCCGCACGTTTCGCACGGGACGTAGACGTCGGGAAGGAAGTGCATCTCGATCTTGAGGACCCCGTCGCCCTCGC
>JANMPX010000078.1:0-1518 GCA_031370085.1 Chloroflexota bacterium
TCGAGGGACTCCGCATCGCGTACCAGCGGGCGGGCAAAGGGCCGCCGCTCGTGCTGCTGCACGGATGGCCCTGCAACAGTCGGGAATGGCGCCGCCAGATCGAGGACCTGTCAGGCGAGTTCACGGTCGTCGCCTGGGATACGCCGGGTTGCGGTCGGTCATCGGATCCGCCCGAGGGATTCGGCCTTGTCGACTATGCGGACTGCCTGGCCGCCTTCATCGAGGCGCTCGGACTGGACCGACCGCACGTGGCCGGGCTGTCGTTCGGCAGCGGCCTGGCCCTGGAGCTGTATCGCCGGCACCCGGCAGTTCCGCGAACGCTGATCCTGGCCTCCGCGTATGCAGGCTGGGCCGGCTCGCTGCCCTCCGAGGTCGTTGCGGAACGTCTGCAGCAGAGCGTCCGGCAAGCCGCCCTGCCGCCCGACGCATTCGCTCGCGAGTGGCTGCCGACCCTGTTCACCGATGCGGCTCCGCCGGAGATCGTCGCCGAGGCGTTGACGATGCTGGCGGAGTTCCATCCGGCCGGCTACCGCGTGTGGGCACGCGCCTTTGCCGAGGCTGACCTGCGTGACGTGCTGCCCCGCATCGGCGTCCCGACCCTGCTTTTGTACGGCGATCAGGACGTCCGGTCTCGCCTGAGCGTGGCCGACGACCTGCATGCGAAGATCCCCGGGTCGACGCTGGTGGTCTTCCCGGGGATCGGTCACATGGTCGACATGGAGGCTGCCGAGCCGTTCAACGCCGAGCTTCGCCAGTTCCTGCGAGCTGCCACGGCCTGAAGGGCTCGCGAGGCGCTACACGGCCACCGCCTCTCGCTGCGGCTCGTACTCGACATCGACCAGCTCGCCGGCCAGGAAGGCGTCGTAGGCGGCCATGTCGAAGTAGCCGTGGCCGGAGAGGTTGAACAGGATCACCCGCTCCTCCCCGGCCTCGCGCGCTTCGAGCGCCTCGTCGATCGCCGCGCGGATGGCGTGGCTGGACTCGGGCGCCGGCACGATGCCCTCGGTCCGCGCGAACTGGATCGCCGCCTCGAAGCAGGTGTTCTGGGCATAAGCCTTCGCCTCGATGAAGCCCAGGTTGTACAGGTGCGAGACCAGCGGCGCCATGCCGTGGTAACGCAGCCCGCCGGCGTGGATCGGCGCAGGCCGGAACTGGTGGCCAAGGGTGTGCATTTTCAGCAGCGGGGTCATCCCCACCGAATCCCCGAAGTCATACCGATACTCACCCTGCGTCAGGCTCGGACACGAGGCCGGCTCCACCGCAAGGAAGCGAGTCCGCGCCGCTCCAGTGAGCTTCTCCCGCAGGAACGGGAACGCGATGCCAGCGAAGTTGGATCCCCCGCCCGCACAGCCGATCACCACATCGGGCGCCTCGCCGGCCATGGCCATCTGCTTGATCGCCTCCTGGCCGATCACCGTCTGGTGCAGCAGCACGTGGTTCAGCGCGCTGCCGATCGCATAGTGCGTGTCATCCCGGGAGGCGGCCTCCTCGATCGCCTCGCTGATGGCGATCCCCAGC
>JANMPX010000095.1:0-2303 GCA_031370085.1 Chloroflexota bacterium
CCGAGGCTTCGTCTGCCAGCAGCGCGACCACCATGTCGTTCGGTCCGGCGCCCGGGTCGAGGCCCTCCGCCAGTCCGGCTTCGGCCAGGATGGCGAGGTTGGCCGGGGTGGCCATCACCAGTCCAGCCCGCGCAATCCCGGGCAGATGCTCGATCTCCGACGCGATCCGCATCAGCTCGACCGAGTCGCGATAGGCGTTGCGGAAGACGCGCTGCCGAACGACGCTCATGCCGCGACCGCCGCGCCGTCCGCAATCCGATCCAGGGCCTCGCGGACGATGGGCAGGTCGGCACCGACGCCGATCAGCAGGCCGGTCAGCAGGTCCACCCCGGACGAGGCGCCCCAGCTGCAGGTTTCGACAATCGCTAGGGCGAGGTCGTCGGAGGGGTGCCGAAGCAGGGCGGTGACCATGCCACTGACCCGCTCCGAGAATTCGAGGCGCCCCGCGTGCCGCAGGAACGCCTCGCCCGGTCGCGTGGTGCGGTTCGGCGCCTGCGCCGCCACCAACCGCGCGAACGCGACGGAGCCCGGCTGCCGAGTTGCCGCCAGTCCGGCCAGTAGGCCGACCAGCAGATCATCTCCGGACGGAGTGGCGCCTGGGCCACGACCGATGAGGCTTCCGGCAGTGTGCGCGGCCTTACCGATCTCTCCGTCCGCCAGCGCCTGAAGCGCCGATGCCAGCACCGCAGCAGCCGACGTTCCGAGCAGATCGACCTGGCGCGCCGAATCGCCCGCCATGGCGAGCAGCAGCGGGCCGAACCCGGACGTCGAGACCATCGGAGCCGCAAGGTGCAGCGAGCGAGTCAGCCGATCGGTGCGACGCTTGGGAGCGACCTCCGGGTACGAAGGAAGCCGCGGCGACCAGGTCGAGGCAGCCAAAAGACCAACCTGCACGCGCGCGTCGGAGAACGTCACGGCGTCAGACGCGATGGCGGCTGGCATCCCAGGACAGATCCCGAGCTGATCCAGCGCGGGAGCATCGGAGACGGAGATGCCCATCGGCAGACCGCCAAGATGCTGGTGGGCCACCGTGATCAGCTGACCGTCGACCAGGAAGTTCACAGCGGATCGATGGACGCCGACGACGGTTCCGCGACAGGCGACGCCGGATGAGCGTTCCCGGATCGGCTCGCTGACGCGGGTGGCGGCAAGGTGGCGCCACCCTGCGGCGTCGATGAGCACGGACAGCGACTGCGGCCGACCCTTCATCTCCGCGCATCCTAGGCATCTGGTTCGGTCCAGTCATTGGCAACTATTGCCACGCAGACAGCCATCGGTTGTGCGAATCTAACCGACGCCCATGGTCGATTCCATTTCGCTCAGCCGCGCCCTGGACCTGCCGCCGCTGCGTGCCGCACGGGTCGTAGCCGGCGCCGACGGAATCGAGCGACGGATCCGACACGTCAACGTCATGGAGGTGCCCGACATCCTGCCGTGGGTGCGCCCCGAGGAGCTGCTGTTGACGACCGCTTATCCCCTTCGCGACAACCGCGCCGCCCTGGCCGACCTGGTGCCGCAGCTTGCCGAGCGGGGGCTGGCCGGGATTGCGATCAAGCCGGATCGCTACCTCGAAGGGATCCCGGCCGGGGTTCTCACCGCCGCCGATGCGTGTGGCTTCCCGGTGATCGAACTGCCGGCAGAGGCCTCATTCAACGAGATCATCAGCTCCGTCCTGTCGATCATCCTCAACGAGCAGAGCCTTCGACTCCAGCGTGCAGCCGAGATCCACGACCGCTTCACTCGAATCGTGCTCGGCGGCGGCGGCCTGCGCGAGATCGCGGTCACGCTCGAGGAGGTCGTCGGTCGCAGCACCTTGATCGTTGACCAGTTGGGTGCCCCGCTGACGGGGTCCGCGGACGAGGCCAACGGGACGATGGTCGGCGTCCCACTGGCCGGCGTCCCGGGCGCCTGGCCGACCGGCGGAGAGGCCGTCTCGAGCACGATGGGTGCGCTGCCGGCCACTATCCAACCGATCATGGTGGACGCCGTGGCCTACGGTGCGATCGTCGTCCTGGCACCACCGGCCGAGTTGAGCGAGGACGACCTGGAGGCACTCCAGTTCGCTGCCACGGTCGCGGCCCTGCGCCTGGTGCAGGCACGGGCGGTGGTCGAGGATGACCGCCGCTTCCAGGCCGTCTGCCTGGAGGAGCTGGTGAGTGGCCACCTCACCGATCGCACCGTCCTGGCCGAACGCGCGGCTGCCTTTGGCTGGGACCTCTCCCTGCCGCGGACGGTGCTGCTCATTCAGCCTGAACCCGCCGCGGCCGGGAGCCCCGGCACGATCCGTGCCCTCGCCGATGCCG
>JANMPX010000102.1:0-5455 GCA_031370085.1 Chloroflexota bacterium
AGCGCGGCAATCGCGCCCGGGTCGATTTTCACGCGTATTACCACATGAACGTGGCTACCGATCCGCGCCTGACCCGCTTCGTGTTCAGCGACGTCTGGCTGGTCGCCATGGTCACCCTGGTCCCGCTGATCTGCCTCTTCAGCGTCCTGCTCGGCATCGTGGTCAGCAGCCGCGTCAACGATCCGCGCACGGCTCAGCAGATCGGCGGCTTCGTGGTCCTGCCGATCATCGCGGTGGCTGTTGCCCAGTTCTTTGGAGGGCAGGCCACCTTCAGCATGCAGCAGGTGCTGATCGGCGACCTGCTGGTGGCCGGCCTGATCGGGATGACGCTGCTGATCGGCTCATGGGCGTTCGATCGCGAGTCGATCCTCACCCGTCTGGCGTAGGATTCGGCGCATGCCCTCCGGACTCAACCCGATCGCCTGGATCGTCATCGGCTTCCTGGCCGGTGTGATCGCCGGCTGGTTCGTGCCGGGGCGCGAGCGCAGCGGCTGCATCGGCACCACGGCCCTTGGCATGGTGGGGGGCCTCATCGGCGGCTGGTTCTGGACCAACGTCCTGCACCAGAACCAGGCTGGCGGCTTCCTCGGGGCGCTGCTCATCGCCGCCCTTGGCGCGGCCGTGGTCCTCGCCCTGGTTCGCGGCATGACTCGCCATTAGCCCTGCGGCGCTTCGAGGTTTGACGCCCTTCTGAAGGGCGTGGGAGAATCCGGCCCGCCCCGCCGCCTTTCGCGGCGCTCCCGCGGTGGCCTTAGCTCAACCGGCAGAGCATCGGATTGTGGATCCGAAGGTTATGGGTTCGACCCCCATAGGCCACCCCACCGTTCATCACAGAGCCGCGTCCTGGAACTCGGCAAGTCGCGCCTGGGTGCGTTGAGTTGCGACGAGATTGCCCTTGCGCTCGTAGCGCTCGAGCGCTTGGCCGAGCGCGGCAGCCGCGTCCTTCGGCCGGCCGGCCATGGACAGCCCCTCGCCGAGGTCGCCGTACATGTCGCCCTGCGCGTCGAGGATGTCGGTCTTTTCGCCGATCGCCACCGCCTCACGCGCAAGCCGCTCCGCTTCCAGATGCTCGCCGCGACGTGCGAGCACCTTCGCCCTGACCTGCCGCCAGAGCATGTGCGTGAACATGTCGTCGCTGGCACCGAGCTCCTCGGCGCGGCGGGCCCACGATTCGGCCTCTTCTAGCCGGTCGAGCGCATAGAGCGCCTGTGCGAGCTTGCCGGCCACGGTCGAGAGCATGGACTGTTCACCCAGCTCGCCGAGCAGCCTGCACCCTTCCTCGCCGAACTCGACCGCGGCGGCGGGATCGCCGGCCAGGAGCTCGACGTCGACGGACGATTGGCCCTTTATGCCTGCGAGCCAGAATCCACCGCCGCGGTCAGCGAGCTCGGCACGCGCTTCGACAAGGATCGCGCGCGCTTCGTCGAAGCGACCGAGCATCGCCAGCGCGTTGGCCCGGTGTCCACGGAGGTTGGGGTTACGCGCCCCTCTCTCCCCTTGCTCATCGAGCCATACGAGCAACTCCGAGACCGGGGTTGTGCCGAAGAAACGCATACCAGCGCGCCACCCCACGAACTCGTACGGCAGGCCTGCCTGCCGCGCATGGGCGGCGGCCCGCTCATATGCCTCCAGACCCGCGTCGATCTGCGCGCGCATGTTTGCCACCTGCCCGAGCGCCAGGTAGGCGATGTACAGGGCAAGGTCGTCGCCGGCAGCCTCGAACACAGGCAGCGCCTGCTCGACAAGCGCCGCCAGCTGCTCTGTCGCGCCCTCTGGCTCGAGCCAGGTGCGGAGGACACCTTCCTTGATTCTCCCGCACAGCTCACCGATGCGATCGCCCACAGCCGAGGCCCGATCAGCGAGGGAACCCGCGCGCCGGAGCGCCTCCCGGCCTTTGCCCGTCCCGAACAGGGCGTCGACGAGGTCCGACTCGAGCGCGAGGTCGATCTCGGCCGGGGGCACGAGCGCGGCGGCGCGCTCGAACAGGCTGACGGCGGCGCCGTAGTCGGACCGCAGCTGCGCGCGCTGGCCGCTGGCGGTCAGGCGGCGCCGCGCTGATGCCGCCAGCAGCGGGTCGGCCGGCGTCCCCAACTCGGCGCGGTAGCGGCAGGTCTGCTCGAGGTGGTAGCCCAAGATCTCGTCCAGCTCGACGAGGTCGGCGCCATGCTCCTCGAGCCAGGCGGCGAAGCGCGCGTGCAGCTCGGCACGGGTGGCCTTCGGGAGAGCCTCATAAGCCGCATCGCGGATCAGCAGATGGCGAAAACGGAAGGCATCCTCGCCTGGGAGGTGCGTCTTGTCCGGGCGGACGAGCTGCTTGCGGACGAGTGAGGCAAGGCGCGGCGTGATCTGGGTTTCCCCGGGCGCGAGCGCCTGGACGGCACCGCGGTGGAAGATCTCGCCCTCGATCGCCCCTCGCTCGAGCACGCTTCGCTCGGCCGTCTCGAGCTGATCCAGTCGCGCCGCGAGCAGGGCCTGCAGGGTGGGTGGCACCATCACCTCGCCGTCCGCCTGCGCGGCCATCGCCAGCATCTCTTCGATGAACAGCGGGTTGCCGCCTGCCGTCCGAGCGATCTTCTCGCGCAGCGTCGCGGGAATGCGCTCCGCCATGAGCTCCACGACGTCTTCGTCGCCCAGCGGCTCGAGCCGAAGTGTCACCGGCCAGGCGGGGCGGCGCTCGGTGAGATCCGGCCGCGCGACGCACAGCAGCAGGATCGATGCGCCCGAGGACAGCAGCGCCACGTGCTCGATCAGGTCGCGGAACGTCTCCTCGCCCCATTGGATGTCGTCGAAGACGACCACCAGCGGCCGCTCCGCCGCAGCATGCTCCAGCGTCTTGCGAAAGGCCCACGCGATCTCCTCGGCCGATGTCACCGCGTCGCTCTCCCCGAGCAGCGAGCGGATCGCCAGCGCGGCGGCGTCGTCAGGAGGCAGCAGGTCAAGCTGCTTCAGGACCTCGACGATCGGCCAATAGGTGATCCCTTCGCCGTAGGGGAGGCAGCGACCGCGGACGACGGTGGCCTCCACCGCAGCCAGCACCTCCGCCACCAGCCGAGACTTGCCGACGCCCGCATCGCCGATGATCGTCACCAGCTCGCAGCGCTGCCCGGCCTGCACGCGCTCCCACGCGTCCCGGATCACCGCCAGCTCGCGCTCACGTCCGACGAATAGCGCCCCGTGCCGGCGCTCCGGCGCGTCGCGCACGTGCAGCAGCCGGTACGCGGGAACCGGCTCGGCCTTGCCCTTCAGCGCGAGTGGCTCGAGTGGCTCGACGTCGGCACTGTCGCGGACGAGGTCGAGCGTGGACTGCCCGACCAGCACCTCGCCGGGCTGCGCCGCCTGCTCCAGCCGCGCCGCCACGTTCACGGCATCGCCGGTTGCCAGTCGCTCCTGCGTCCCCGTCACCACCTCGCCGGTCATGACGCCGATCCGCCCCTGCAGCCCGAGCTCGGGGAGGGCGTCCCGCATCTCGATCGCCGCCCGTACGGCGCGCAGCGCGTCATCCTCGTGGAGCACCGGGACGCCGAACACGGCCATCACGGCGTCGCCGATGAACTTCTCCACGCTGCCGCCGTGCCGCTCGACGATGGCCTTCATCCGCTCGAAGTAGCGGGCCAGTACCGCACGCAGCCGCTCGGGATCGAGCGTCTCGCCCATCGCGGTCGAGCCGGTGAGGTCGCAGAAGAGAACCGTCACCGTCTTGCGCTGCTCACGGCGGGCCGAGGCCGCGGCCAGCTCCGTGCCGCAATGGGGGCAGACCTGCAACGCCCCTTCCGACTCGAAGCCGCATTTCGAACAGGCTGGCACGCGGTCAGTCTAGGCCGCCGCGCCTCCGTTTCATCGTTCGCGGGCGTGGGCGAGTCTGCGATCGTCGATCCCGGCGACCGTGACAGATTCAGGCCAGCGCCGCACTAACCCCGCGCAACGCCTCTGGAGCGGTCAGATGCGGCCCTCATCCTGTAGGAGGGTCGGTTCTGACTCGCCGAACTCTCGTAATGCGGCTGTCACCTGAATCAGTCCGCGTCGAAAGTTGTCGGAGCTGCGTCCCGGGGCAAAGGAACGCGCCCCACCCCAAAGGGCCGGGCGCGTTCGCTTCCCAGGGTCAGATCGGTCGCGCGTTGTGCACATGCGAGCCGTTCCCGCTCATTGGATCGCGAGGGGGTCGCCCCCGACCAGTGCCGGGAGGGTCGGAACGAAGGGACACTGGTCACCAACGCCCCGTAGTACACAGGACCCCCCATGGTCCTGTCCGCTGTAGGACCGATGCGCTACTGACCGGTTCGGCCCGCAACCGTAAGGTCGGCGCATGTCCATTCACACGAATCGCCGCCGTGCTCCCCGAGTTGTCGCCCGAACCGTGGCCCTCGCCGGTACCGCGCTGCTGGCCGCCGCGCTGCTCGCCTGGTCGCCCCAGGCGGCCACCGGCTTCGACACATCGTCGGCCGAGGCGACGCTCTGGCAGCTGCTCAACGGCGCGCGGGTCAACAATGGCGTCCGGGCGCTGCAGCAGCATTCCACCCTGGTCAGCCTTGCCCGATGGCGCAGCAAGGACATGATCGAGCGGGACTACTTCGGCCACACGGTGCTCGGCACCGGCTACCAGGTCTACCACTGGTACGACAAGAACGGCCTGAGCTATACCTGGGGCGGCGAGAACATCGGCTGGAACAGCGGCTACTCCGATGCCGACAGCCCGATCAAGATCCACGAGGGCTTCATGGCGTCGTCCGGCCACTACAAGAACATCATGGAGCCGAGCTGGACGCACGGCGGAGTAGGCGCCTATGGAGCCGATGACATCACGTGGGGCGGCAAGGTCCGCAGCCCGCGCATGTACACCGAGCTCTTCATGCAGGCCAAGTCGAGCGCGCCCCCACCCGCTCCGATCGCCACCCCCAAGCCGGCGCCCAAGCCGGCGCCCAAGCCCGCGCCGAAGCCGGCGCCCAAGCCGGTCGCGGTCGCCACTCCGAAGCCCACCCCGGTCCCAACCCCGGAGCCAACGCCCGCGCCGGCCCTGCTGGTCAGCAGCCCGGACAGCGCCGCGGTCCGCGCCCTGGAGTTCGCCGATCCCTACGAGCGACCGGTGCTGACGCCGCTGCTGGCCAATATCGGCAGCTACCGGGTCCGGGCCGCCAATGGCGCCAACCAGGGATTCTTCGAGTCCGTCCTCGGAGCGCTGCTCGGGTTCTTCCTCGGGTAGTTCACGCCAGGCCCGGCGCGGTGCCGGGCTGATCGGTCCATGGTGAGCGGGCTAGACTGGGGGAGCATGCCGGTGATTCTCGAAGCACACGACCTGGTCAAGCGCTATCCGCTGGGCGAGGGCGCGGTGGATGCCCTGCGAGGCGCCTCACTGGCGGTGGCCAAGGGCGAGTTCGTGGCGCTGATGGGCAGCTCCGGCTCCGGCAAGTCCACCATGCTGCACCTCCTCGGCGGCCTCGACCGGCCGACCAGCGGGGAG
>JANMPX010000105.1:0-24425 GCA_031370085.1 Chloroflexota bacterium
CGTGGCTCAAGGACCGCAAGTGGTGCCACATCCGCATGGAGGGGACGACCTACGGTGACGTGCCCCTCAACCTGGAGCTCAAGCTCGAGGTGTGGGACTCCCCCAACAGCGCCGGCGTGATCACCGATGCCATCCGCTGCCTGAAGCTCGGCCTTGATCGCGGCCTGAAGGGAACCCTCGTTGCTCCGTCGGCCTACTTCATGAAGAGCCCGCCGCACCAGATCCACGATGACGTCGCGCGCGAGCGTGTCGAAGCCTTCATCCGCGGCGATGACAACGAAACCCTGGTCGGAACCGAGGCGCCCCAGAAGATCCCTCACCGCAAGCTGGCGAGCAGCAGACCCAAGGCCGCCGCGAGCGTGAAGTAGGCGGTTGGCCGAGCCCGCAGCGATGGCGCGGAATACCGCTGCCAGCTCAGTGGCTGGCGGAGAGGACGCCTCGCGCGACGGAGAGCGTCGCAGGGAGGTGTTCACCTATTGGGCCTACCGGCTCGCCGAGCGGCTGATCAACCTGCTGCCGCGCGGCCTCGTCCTTCGGCTGGCGGACATGGCCGGCAATGCGGCGCATGACCTGGCCGGTGAAAAGCGGCGCCTCGTCCGGGAGAACCTCGCCCGCCCGCTGGGCCTGCCTGCCACCCATCGGCGGGTGCGTCGAGCCGCGCGACAGGCGTTCCGCAACTACGCCAAGTACCTGGTGGATGTCATGCGCCTGCCGGTGCTGCGTGACGCGGAGATCGATGACCTTGTCATGATCGACAACTACGAGATCCTGACCGAGGCGCAGGTCGGGAACCGCGGCGTCCTGCTGTGCACGGTGCACGTTGGCGGAATGGACCTGATCGCCCCCGCTCTCCACCGGCGTGGCCAGCGCATGCACGTCGTCGCCGATGACACGACCTATGGCCGTCTGTACGAGCACCTGCGCGCAATTCGCGCTCGCTACGGCATGAACCTGATCGGCTGGCGCAGCCTGCGCGGACTCTTCCGAGCCCTGAAGCAGGGGGAGAACCTCGTGCTGTTCTGTGACGGCGGCTACCGCGAGGGCGACGTGCCGGTCGAGTTCCTGGGAGAGGCCACCACCTTCCCGGCGGGACCTGCTGCGCTGAGTGCCCGATCCGGCGCGCCGATCCTGCCGGTTGCCTGCAGCCGGCTGTCCGATGAGCGCTTCCGGACGCGGGGGCTGCCCCTCATCCGCGCGGCGAGCGACGATCCCGCTGAGCTGTACCGCGTCACCCAGGCGCTGGCCGATGCGCTCGGCAGCGTGATTGCGGCGGATCCCGGGCAGTGGTACATGTTCCGACCGGTCTGGCCGCAGTCCGACGCAGGCCGCGCCCGTGCTCAAGCGGCACTCGAGATGGCACGTCGCGGCGAGGACTGGGGCGCGCGACCAACGTGATCGGCGGATGGCTCCTTGGCATCGGTCTGCGCGGCGCCGACCTGGTGGCCCGCAGTCTCCCCCGCGGGGTGGCCTATGCGCTCGCCGATCTGGCAGGTCGCGCCTGGTACCGCCTGGCGCCTGACCGGCGCGCGCTGGTGTCGGCCAACCTGGTCCGGGTCTGCGCGGCCACCGGGCTGCCCACCCGCGGAGGATCGTTCCGGCGCCTGGTGCGGCGTGCCTTCGAAGACCACGCGCGCTACTACCTCGAGATCCTGCGCCTCCCGCACCTGTCGGTCGAGCGCATCGAGCAGATGGTGACCGTTGACGAATGGGACCGTTGGGAGCCGATTCTGCGCTCCGGTGCCGTGGTGGCCACCCTGCACCTGGGCAACTTCGAGCCGTATGGCACCTTCCTGGCCCAGCACGACCTTATCGCGGTGGTGCCATTCGAGGAGCTGCGCCCGCGCGCCCTCTACGAGTTCATGACCAGAAGGCGCGGCACCGGTCGCGGCGTCGAGATGGTGCCGCTGTCGAAGGCCCGGCGGCCGATGATCGAAGCGCTGCGACGCGGTGGCATCGTCGGGATCGCCGCCGACCGCGACCTCGCCGGCGACGGACAGCAGGTGCGCCTCTTCGGTGACCAGATGACGGTGCCAGGCGGCCCCGCCGCGCTCTCGCTGATGACGGGCCGGCCACTGATCGTGGCTGCCTGCTGGCGCGTCGGACAGGAGCGGTTCCGCGCGCGGGCATGGCCGGTGGAGATCAGCCCGAGCGGCGATCGTCGCGCCGACGCGGCGGCCCTCAGCCAGGCGATGGCTGATCGATTCGAGGAGGCGATAGCCGTCACCCCGGAACAGTGGTGGGCCAGCTTCCAGCCGATCTGGACCGACCCCGGCAAGGCTGCCGCATGAGCGGCGTCGTGCGGCACCCTCGCGGCGGCGGAACGCGCGGACGCGCCGACATGCACCTGCACACCCTGTATTCCGACGGCACCATGGGCGTCGCCGCGCTTCTCGACCATGTCGAAAGACAGACCAGCCTCGACCTGATCGCGATCACCGATCACGAGCGACTCGACGGGGCGCAGCAGGCCCGCGCGCTGCACGCTGCGGGGGACTACCACTTCGAGGTCGTGATCGGCGAGGAGATCACAACCCGGCGAGGCCACGTGCTTGCCCTCTTCCTGACCGAGCGCATTCCGGCGCTGCGGCCGCTTGAGGAGACGATCGAGCGGATCCACGCCCAGGGAGGGATCGCTATCGCCGCCCATCCCATGGCGCCGCTCACCCCCAGCCTCGGACGCAGAAGCCTTGTGCGCCTGCACCACGACCCCGATCCGGCGCGGCGGCTCGATGCGATCGAGCTGCTCAACCCGAGCGCGGCGGGGCGCATTCGGCGGCATCACCGGCGGCGGCTGAACGAGGAGCTGCTCGCGCTGGCGGCGGTCGGCAACTCCGACGCCCACGTCCTGGAGGGGGTCGCGAGCGGCTGGACCTCGTACCCGGGTGTGAGCGCGGACGACTACCGGAACGCGATCGCTGCCCGCACGGTTGAGCCGGCTGGGGCCTACTGGTCGCATTGGCACAACGTCAGCGTCTACGGCCGTCAGCTGATGGCCAAGGCCCGGCACGTCCGGCATACTCTGCGCCCGACGGGAGAGTGGCGATGACGACGACCGAGCCAGGGCAGCGCCGTCGCCGGGCGAAGGCAGCTCCCGACCCGGCCAGGGCCGATCTTGGTCCGCTGAAGGTGGCGATCGTGAGCCCGTACGGCTACCCGCACCCCGGCGGTGTCAACGAGCACGTCCGGCATTCGTACGAGGCGATGCGCCGGATGGGCCACGACGTCTGGATCATCACCAGCAAGTACGGCCACGAACGAACCGATGAGGGCCGCGTCATCCGGCTGGGCACCGGCTTCGCCTTCCCGGCAAACGGCAGCATGGGGCGCGTCACCCTCGGCTGGCGCTTCAAGGCGCAGGCCCGCGAGCTGCTGGCCGAGCATCGGTTCGACATCCTGCACTTCCACGAGCCCTTTGTCCCCTTCCTCTCGCCGACCGTGCTCGACCAGTCGGACACCGTCAACGTGGCCACCTTCCACGCATTCGGTGGCTTCTCGCCTTCCTACTGGGTGGGGCGCAACTTCGCCGGTCACCTGGCCGCCAAGCTGCATGGCCGCATCGCGGTCAGCGGCGCTGCGCGCCATTTCATCAGCCGCTACTTTCCCGGTGACTATCGGATCATTCCGAACGGGGTCGACCTGGATCGCTTCGCCGATGCGGAGCCGATCGATGAGCTGCGCGACGGCACCATCAACATCCTGTTCGTCGGCCGCCTCGAGGAACGCAAGGGCCTGATCCACCTTCTGAAGGCCTACCACCGGCTCCGCAAGCGCCACGTCGACGCCCGGCTGCTGATCATCGGCAACGGGCCGAAGCTGCGCCAGTACCGCCGCTATATCGGCCTGCGCCAGATCCGCGACGTCGAGTTCCTGGGACGCGTGACCGATGACAACAAGGCACGCCACTTCGCCTCTGCCGACATCTTCTGCGCGCCGGCCACCGGCCAAGAGAGCTTTGGGATCGTCCTGCTCGAGGCGATGGCGGCCGGGGTGCCGATCGTGGCGTCTGACATCCACGGCTACAAGAGCGTCGTCCAGCGTGGCGTCCAGGGACTCTTGGTGGAGCCGCGTAACCCCCGCGCCCTGGCGGCCGCCCTGTATGCGCTGGCGAACGATCCCGAGCTGCGCCACCGGATGGGCGAGGCGGGGCGCACCAAGGCGCCGGAGTACTCGTGGGACCGGGTGACGGAGCAGATCGTGGCGTTCTATCGCGAAGCACGCGCCGAGGCACTCGCCTCCGGCAAGGTTGCGGCCCGCTAGAGCGGCTTGCGGTAGACGCGCTCTCGGCGGGCGACGCGGAAGCCGACGGCCTCGTAGATCCGCAGCGCGCCATGCGGGTTTTCGGCATCGACGCCGAGGTTGGCGCTGGTCATCCCCGCATCGCGCAGGACGTGGAGGCTGGCTGCAACCAGGGCCTGGCCCAGTCCCTGCCGGCGCCAGGCGCGGCGCACGCCGACCGAGTTGACCCTGCCACGACGCAGCCCGAGCTCGGTGTTGGCCTGCGCATTGATTCGATTGAGCACCTGGCCCACCAGCTCGTCGCCGTGCCAGGCAAGCACCCACAGGGAGATGTCGCGCACCGGGTCGGCAAGCAGGCGCTCGAACGCGTTCTCGGAGTCGTCGATGGCGCCCCAGTGATCGCGAAAGACCTCTACCTCGAGCTCCCAGACCTGGCGCAGATCGACCTCCTGTGCCGGGCGGATCTCCACTCCGTCAGGAAGCGTGACGTCGGGAAGGTCGTCCAGGGTCGGGCGTTCCATCTCGAAGGCGTAGCGCGCCACCCGGTAGCCGTTGGCCTCGAGCAGGGCCAGACGGCCCTGCTCGGCCTCATCGGCCCAGCTCTGCAGGCGCTGCTCAACGCCTGCTGGATGCGGCGCCGCCACGGTCCGCTGTCGCGCCTCGACCCAGTGAAGGAGGGCCGTCCCCAGGCCTCGACGTCGCCAATCGGGATGAACCTGGCCCCAGTTGGAGTAATTGCGACCACCGTCGTTGTCCTCCTCCCAGCCCCCCTCGGCATAGGCGACCACCGATCCGTCGACCTCGGCCAGCAGCATGTCCTCGGCCGGGTCCATCCGCGACGGATGATCGAGCCACGTGCCGACCTGCTCAGCGGACATGCGGAACTGGATGCCGTCGACCTTGAACCCGGCGTTCGCCACGGCTGCGATCGCGGCATCATCGGCGGGCCGCTGCAAGTGGCGCAGCCGCAGCCCGGGAATCGCCGGGGCTCCGGGAAGCTCGACCTCGCTCACTGGTCGGCCACGAACGGCTTGCGGTAGGCCGTCGACCGCAGGTCAACCGCGAACCCTGCCCGCTCGTACACGCCCAGCGCTCCGTTCGGGTTGTCGGCGTCAACCCCGAGCCACGCGCTGGTCATGCCCCGCTCCCGGAGCACCGCCAGGCTGCGCGCCACGAGCGCGGCGGCGAGGCCGCGCCGTCGCCATGCGCGACGCACGAAGACGCTGTCGAGCAGCCCGCGACTTCGTTCAAGCAGCGCGTTCTCGTTGGCGTCGATCGAATTGATCACCGCTCCCGCGATCTCGTCGCCGTCCCAGGCGATGACCCACAGGCTCGGGTCGAAGGTGGGATCACCGAGCCATTCCTCGAATGACTCGTCGGAAGCGTCGAAGCCGCCCCAGTGGTCGAGGAACGCCTCCACGTCGGCGTCGAACAGGCGCCGATAGCCAGCCCGATCCGTGACGGGCCGCACCACCAGGCCGTCCGGCACGGGCGGCAGCTCGATCTCGTCCAGGGTCGGCCGCACCATGGTGAAGAACCAGCGCGCCGGCTGATAGGCGTTGCCCTCCAGCAGTGCGATGGCCCCGGGCTGCCGATCCGCCGCCCAGGCGCCGAGCACGCGCGTCCAGTGGGACCCCTGCTCGGCCGCAATCTGGCGGGCGCGCGCAACGTTATGAGCCCACATGGCGCTGCCTATGCCGCGCCGCCGCCACGCCGGATGGACGTGGCCGCGCGTGCGGTGCTCGCGAAGGCCATCGGTCGTGTCCACCCAGGCGGTAAAGCCGTAGGCGACCACCTCTCCTTCGACCTCGGCCACCACGACATCCTGGCTGGCGTCGAAGGTGCGCGTCGGGTGGGCGAACCAGTTGGCCAGCCCTGCCTCCGAGACCCGCTCGTCGATCTCGTCGATCGCGGCGCCGGCGTTGAAGACGCGCACGAACTCGGCGATGTCGCTGCTGCCCGCGAAGGAACGCAGCAGCAGGCCGTCTGGCCCTGGACGTACGCGGACGGTCGATTCACTCATCTGCTCACCCCACCCGCTTCAGCTTGCCGGTCCGCTTGGCATAGCGCTCGGCTCGGCCGAAGGCCCACAGCCCCAGCGGAATGAAGACGATCCCCATCAGCAGCAGCGGCCAGACGTCGCCGAGCAGCGATCCTACGCCCACCCCGTCGATCAACCCGGCGCGAACCCCGTCGAGGACGTAGGTTGCCGGGCTGAAGTGCGACAGCAACTGCATCCAGCCGGGCAGCACGTCGATGCTGTAGTAGACCCCGCTGATCAGCAGCAGCACCGACTGCAGCACGAAGGTCATCTGCGCTCCGCGCTCGACATACATCAGCGGCAGGATGGCGGTCATGATCCCTATTCCGATGAACGACAGGGATCCGAGCACCATGAAGGCCGCCGCAGTGGCGAAGTTGGCGTGCGCCAGGTCCAGCTCGAAGAAGAGCGCCAGCACGATCAGCACCACGATCGTGTGGATGAAGCCGTAGATGATCGCGTACACGGTAGAGCCGAGCATCTGGGCATAGCGCTGCACGGGGGCCATGAAGGTGTACTCGAGGGTCCCCTCCCAGCGCTCCCAGCTGACCGTCTCGGCGATGAAGCTGAAGACCACCGACAGGTAGTTCCAGAAGATGGCGCCGATCACCAGGGTCAACAGCAGCCGATCATCGTTCTGCCCCTTGCCGATCAGCGACACGGCGAGCGCGCCGGCGACGGCATACACCAGGAACGCGACCTCCCAGCCCCAGTAACGCCTGGTCAGGTTGAAGTTGCGTTCGACGAAGGCGAAGGAGGCCTTCAGCTCGCGGGTCATGGCGGTCATCGGTTCATTCCTCGTCGTTCTTGTCTTCGTCGTCGCCCAGGTCGTCGTCCAGCGACCGTCCGGTGTAGGTCATGAACACACTCTCCATGGTCGGCTCCTGGCCGTGCTGCTCGGCGACCATCGCCTTGAGTGCCTCGGGCGTGTCCTCGGCCACGATTCGCCCGTCGTTGATGATCGCGATGCGGTCGCAGAGCCGATCCGCTTCGGCCAGATCGTGCGTGGTCAGCACGATCGTGGCGTCGTGCGTGTCACGCAGCTCCTCGATGAAGGTCTGCACGTCCAGCTTCGAACGCGGGTCGAGACCGGTCGTCGGCTCGTCCAGGAGCAGGAGGGTCGGGCTGGTCAGGAGGGCTCGCGCGATCGCGACCTTCTGCTGCATTCCGCGGCTCATCTGCTCCAGCGGACGCCCCAACCGCTTCTCGCCGATCCCCAGCCGCGCCAGGATCCGGATCGCCTCCGCTCGTGCCAGGCGCGGATCCATCCCGTACAGGCGGGCGGCGTAGGCCAGGTTCTCGTGCGGGCTCAGCTTCTTGAAGAAGGCTGCGTCGACCGAGACACGGTTGATCAGCCGCTTGACTGCCATCTCGTCGCGCTCGATGTCGTGGCCGAACACCTCCACCTTGCCGGTGTCAAGGGTCAGCAGCGTGCTCACCAGCCGGATGAGGGTTGACTTGCCACTTCCGTTGGCGCCCAGCACGCCGTAGATCTCGCCGCGCTCGATCCGCAAAGAGACGTCATTGATGGCGGTCACGGCTCGTTTCTTGCGTCCCACCATGAAGCGCTTGGTGACGTGCTCCACGAGCAGCGCCGGCTCACCCCCCGTGGGCAGCACCCGACGCGTGCGCGACGGCGCGGTCGTCTTCGATTCCGTCATCAGGCCGCTCATCATCTGTTCCTTGCCGTGATCTTGCAGTACATCGTGTGTCACCTCGGTTGTCCGACAGGACAACAAAAAACCGTGGACCCGATCCGGCCCACGGCTGGTGACGTCTCTGGCGGCATTGCCGCCATCTGGTCAGCTCGAGGTGGGCGCAGATCTCCCGCCGAGGACGCCGATCTTGGGCGGCGACTGTGGGCGTGCGCTGCGGGCGCGGTACGATGCGTTCACGGTCGTACTTGAGATCCTCGCTGCTGTCGTGTTGGATCGCCGGACGGCACCATGCCAGAGGGCATGCTCGCCGCCGCGGGAGTCTATGCCGGCGTTCGGGCCGGTGTCAAGCCACGCTGAGTGGAGCCAATCGTCACCGCCGCAACGGTCGGTTCGGCCCTGCCGGCCCGCCGCCGGACGGGTCACAGTTGGCTGGGCTCGGGCCGGGTGGCGACTCTCGACACCATTGATGGAGGATGACCGGTCATGCACCTGAACCGGGGTCTGCTGTTCTGGGGCCTGGCGCTGCTCATCGCCGGTGGCGCTGCGCTCGCTGTGCAGCTCGGCTACCTCGACCGCGACACGATGGCCGGGGCGTGGCGGCTGTGGCCGCTGATCCTGGTGGCGATCGGCCTTTCGGTGATCCTGTCGCGGACAGCGCTGGCACCCATCGGTACGGTCGCGGCAGCTGCGGTGGTGGGGATCGCTGCGGGTGCCCTGATAAGCGTCGGCCCGATTGCCGCCGGCTGCAGCGGAGCGGAGCCCGGCAACCTGCAGGATCGAACCGGCACATTCGGCGCAACGGCCGATGTCGTCCTGCGCTTCGATTGCGGGACACTCCAGGTCCGTTCGGTGACCGGCGACCGCTGGATGGTCTCAAGCGCACGCGCAGGCGGCGGGGCTGCGCAGGTCACCGCCAGCTCCAAGGGGCTGGAAGTCACCTCGAAGAACGACGGGCAGTGGTGGACCAACGGACGGCAGCGCTGGGAAGTGAGCCTTCCGGCGGCCACGACCTATCAGCTGGAGATCCAGCCCAACGCCGCCGATTCGACCATCGACCTGGCCGGGGGTCAATTTGATCGCGTATCGCTGCAACCAAACGCCGGTTCGGTCCACCTCGACTTCCGCGGTGCGCGGGTCGACAGCTTCGACCTTTCGCTGAACGCCGGATCGGCCGGGATCCAGGTCGGGCCCGACTCCACGATGTCCGGGACATTGAGCGTCAACGCCGGGTCGGTCAAGCTGTGCACCGGGTCCGGCACGGCACTGCGGCTGGTGATGACCGAATCGGTCGCCTTCTCGCACAATTTGGAGAAATCCGACCTCGTCCGCTCCGGCGACACGTGGTCGACCCTCGGTTACGATCAGGCGGCGCATCATGTCGAGCTGCGAGTGACCGGCAACGCCGGCAGCTTCACGCTGAATCCCGAGGGAGGCTGCTCATGAATCGACGGCTGTACCGCTCCCCCACCGACAAGGTGATCGGCGGGGTGGCAGGCGGGGTGGCGGACTACCTGGATCTCGACCCATCCATCGTACGAGTTGTCTGGGCGCTGCTTGCCCTGCTTACCGGCGGTGTCTTCTTCCTGCTCTACATCGTGATGCGGATCGTGGTTCCGGTTGGATTCGAGGGCACGGCCGCGGAAGGCGCGACCGCTGGGCTCGGCGCTGAGCCAGGAGCGACCGCCGGCAGTCCGGTGGGTCCGACCCGTTGGGCCCGCCGCCAGGGCTCAGGGTCCGGGGGTTTGCTCTTCGGGTTGATCCTCATCGGGCTGGGAAGCTATTTCCTGGTGCGAGAGTACGTCACCTGGTTCGACGTCGACCGGCTCTGGCCGCTCGGCCTGGTCGCCGCCGGTCTCGTCCTGCTCGTGGTCGCCGTCCGCCGACCAGCCGCCTGAGCGACCTCGTTCCCGGCGACCCAGGAGGTCACGGCCGAAGAGGGCAAAGGAGGCGGCAGCGAGCGATACCACGGTGCCGAAGCCAAGCTTGAGGCTGTCCGCGCTGAGAAGCTGCCCGCGGTCGCCCTGGGGCGGCCCGGGGAACTGGAAGGCGTAGTTCCACGGCGCCAGCGCGCGGGCGGCGTTGATGTACCAATCGGGCATCGCCAGCGCGGATCCCAGAGGGAAGATGAGCACTCCGGCGACCACGGCCGCGACCAGGAAGGCGACCGCCAGCGAACGCTGACGCCACGACCGCAGCCCCTCGTCGATGACGTAGGCGACGGCGATCATGGCGAACATCACCGCGGTGAAGTAGTGGTAGTGGAAGGTCGCCCGCTCGATCCGGGTCCAGGGCAGGTACTGGAAGGCGAACGCCGCCACCACCAGCACCAGCGCCGGTGAGCGACGCCGCCACGCCTGCACGCCGGCGAACAGGATCGCCGGGATGCCCGCCCAAAAGAGGATCGGGTTCCCCCCGTTGTAGATGACCGCGAGCAGTCGATCGTCGTAGGAGTGGCTGTAGAACCAGACCGGCTTCAGGTCCAGCGGCCAGCTCCACCACGGCGACGCGGCAGGGTGCCCGGCCTGCAGGCCGAAGTGATAGCCGAACATCTGCGACTGCATCTCGTCCAGTGACCAGCCATAGCCGGGTCCCAGCCCCTGGGTCGCGATCCCGTGGCCGAGCTGCAGATAGGGCACGTAGGCCAGAAAGTAGACCAGCAGCGGGATCACGCCCAGGCAGGCGGCAACCCACGGCCAGGAGAAGCCGCCCATCTCGCCGGGCACGTACCAGCGCCGGTCGCTCTCGGGGTTGCGCAACGAGCGCCAGGCACGCGCCGCCAGCAGGAGCGCGCTGACGCCCAGCATGATCCACGCCGGCCAGGCGGCCTGTGCCCCCCGCGCGAGCAGGGCAAAGACCAGCTCGATGGCGCTTCGCGGCTCGCGTCCGACGACGGTCGGGTAGGCCAGGGCAAACGCCAGGCCGATCCCCCCGCCGAGCACCGCCATCGGCGCCAGGGCGGCGATATCGGATGGCACCAGCTGGATCGGGCGCCGCCACACGAGGAAGATCGCCAGGGCCAGCGCGGCGAGGCAGATCAGCAGGAAGGGCCAGGGGGCGCCCAGCCCGGCGACCACCGTCAGGAAGCCGACCGCGGCGACCAGCAGGAAGCGGCCGAATTGGGAGCGCGCCATGAACAGGATCCAGAGCCCTGCCAGGGCGTAGAAGCCGACCCACTTGGTGGACGCCGCCAGGCCGATCAGGACGCCCACCAGCGGCAGCGCCCACCAGGCGCTGCGCGCCCATCGGCCTGACCAGATCTGCCAGTAGACGAGGTAGGCCGCGGCAATGAAGGTCGCCACGAAGATGTCGTTCATGGCGATCCGGCTCATCACGTAGCTCATGCCATCGAGCGCCATGAACAGCGCGGCGAGGAACGCGATTCGTCGGCGCGGGAAAAGAGTCGCCGCCAGCAGGAAGATGATCCCCACCAGGACCGAGCCGAACACCACGCCGGCGATCCGCCACGCGAAAGCGTTGCTGCCGACGTCTATGGCAACCAGGGCGGCACTTGACCCGGCGAGCGTGCTGACGAGCAGGTGTTCGTGGTCATCACCCTCGGAGTGATCGGAAAGGTCGAAGGCCATCGCCACGGGACGACCAGGCAGCGTCGTGGTGTCGTAGGTCGCGAAGCCCGCGCTCTGCACGCCGCCGCCGCCCCACGGCTGGACCGTCCAGATGACCGGCTGGTGATTCCTCTGCTCGATGCCGGCCACGTAGACCAGGTTCGCCACCTGGTTCCAGCCGATGTCGCTCGGCGCTCCCGGCAGCGGCACGGTGTCGATCAGCTGCACGTCGCCTCCGAAGATCGAGAGGCCACCGTCGACCGGCCCGTGCTCCTTGTCGGCCGGGAGCGCGCCCACCGGCACCCAGACCTGCCGGTCAGAACCGTTGCCACGCACCAGGATCGGGCCGGCCGGCGGGGCCGGCAGCTGCGACAGGCCATCGGTTCCGGTGAGCGTGTCGGCCGGCAGCAGGGTGCTGCCGTCCAGCACGACAAGCCCGGAACGGGCTGGGTCGGTGGCCACGATCCGGGCTGGCTGCGGCGTGTCGCCACCAATCACCGGCAGGTAGGCCATCCCCGCCACGACCGCCGCGGATCGGGCAAGCTCGGCGCCGGTCACGCGTTCGGCGACGACGATCCCGTTGGCGCCGCGGAACGCGATCACCGGCTGGGATTCTGGGACCAGGATCTGGTCGACCGAAGAGAGTCCGGTCTCGATCGGTGCGACCGCCGGTGGCGGCGCGCGCGGGCCGGTCAGTCCCAGGAAGAGGCTGGTGCCGTAGACCGCCACCCGGCCGCTCGAGGCGAGGCCCACCAGCAGCCGATCTCCCTCTTCATCCCACGCCAGGCTTGCGACGCTGCCGGGCGCCTGCCAGGTCGCGACGACCTTCCAGCTGACGGCGTCGCGGGCCGAAAGCTGGCTGCTACTCGCCGTGAATGCGATCGAGGCGGGGCGTCCGAAGGCGGAGCGCTGCGGCGCGATCGCCAGCGCCGAGGCTGAGGCGGAAAGCGACGTCGAATCGACCAGGCGATTGGGATCGGCGAGCACGATCCCGGCGGCGATGAGGTATTTCGCCAGCGGCGGATGCGTCCATTCGTAAGTGTCGCGGGTCCAGCCCTCCTGCCAGTCGGCAAGCCACTCGGTCGCCGACCGGGCGTGGTACTGCTCGTCGAAATGCATCGAGCGGGGCAGGTCAAGCCGCCAGAGCCGAAAGACCAGGGCGAACAGGATCAGCCCGATCATCAGCACGGCATCCAGGCGGTCGAGCTTTCGCGGTGGCTCGTGGAGATAGGGGTCCGCGGGATCGCGGCGAAGCCATGCGCCAAGGACCGCCAACCGCCCGCTTGCAGGCGCGCCACGCGGTTGCTGGTCATCACCGGCGGAAATCCGGCGCGGTGGAGGTCCAGCCACTTCCTGCCCCCTCGCCGGCGAAGGCTCCCGCTCGCGAGCGCTGAAGGCCATGCGCTGCCCCTGGACCAGCAGCCAGCCGAGAGCGACCACGATCATCGCGGAGAGGAGGTAGACACCGGTGTCGTTGAACAGGACGGCAGCCAGGAAGGGATCGCGGACCATCGCCAATCCGTTCAGCCCGGGGTTGATGACCGGGGGCGCGGCAAAGGCCCAGTCCGCCGTATAGACCCAGTACACGTTCGCGAAGAACGAGAGGCTGATGACGCCGTAGAGGATCGCCCAGCGCCACGAGCGCGCCACGAGTGGTGCGGCGAGCGCCAGCGCGGGGAACAGGTAGCGCTCGTGGACCCGTGTCGGCAGCGCGAAGAACGCGACCGCGATGGTCAGCGACCCGACCACCAGCCCCTCCGGGTCGTCGCGCCGGGCAATCTGCCAGAGGGCGGCGAGCGCCGCAAGAGCGAACAGGGCGGTGCCCACCAGCTGCCAGCTGATCGAGGTTGCGCCGAATTGGAGAGCGACCCCCGCGGGGCTTGCGCAACCGGGCGGCAGCGGGGCATCACACCCGCGATGCAACGTGTCACCAAGCCCACTCCACGGATTGCGCCACAGGTTGAAGCCATTGATCGTCAGGCCGGTGTAGGTGTTGGTCGCCTCCAGGAACTTGTCGACCAGGCTGCGGGCCGGCACGCCGGGCGACCAGACCGCCATGTTGAACGGCAGCAGCATGAGGACCAGCGAGCCGAGCCCCGCCGCCAGCGACGTGAGGATGCGGAGCGGGTCCGCGTGGTCGGCATGCTCCGGGTCGCTCGAGCGACCGAACAGGTGCCGTTTCAGGCCAACGATGGCCACCACCGGGATCAGGAAGGCGAACTGGAACTTGATCAGCAGCGCCACCACGGCCCCCACCGAGGCCGCCTCCGTCCAGCCGCGCGCCAGCAGAAAGAGGGTGGCCACCAATGCCAGCGTCCCCACCGAGTCGACCTGGCCCCAGACGGCGGAGTCAAAGATCGTGCCGGGGTTGAACAGGTACAGGACGACAGCCGCGAGACCGATGCGTTCGCCGCCCCAGCCGCCCAGCCATCGGCTCCCGTAGCGGCGGCAGAAGGCGAACAGGTACCAGGCCACGGCGCCATCGGCCAGGATGGCGGGGACCTTGACCAACCCGCGGGTGATGTCGATGTTGAGGGTGTACGGCTTGAGCCAGGAGCCGATCTCACCGAGTCCCCACAGGACGTACATGTAGCCGGGCGGGTAGTCGGTGAGCCCGCCTTCACCGTAGAAGCGCCCCGGACCGGTGCTGGCCAGGCGATGCGCCCAGATGGTGAAGTCGCCGACGTCGGTGCTGAACCCGCTGAGGGGCAGGTAGAGGCCGGCGATCAGGGCCCGCAGCAGAACGCCAGCGGCGATCAGGATGACCACAAGGGTGGTCACATCGACGCCGGTCAGCCGATTCCAGGTGGTGGGTTCGCGCGCCTGGCTCTCGTCGTGCATCATCGCCATCGGCACCTCGTCATCGGGGGCACAGAGGTGTCGGAGCCAAGGTGGGCGAGAGTATACATCGGCCCCATGACGACCCCGCCGGGGCGAAGGTTGCGCTACGGTAGCGCGCAGCGCAGATCATCGACATCGCTGCCCACCCCGAGGAGACGAGTGACCGACCTCGCTGAAACGTCCGCCCGGCCGCGCCTCACGTTCTTCTTCCCCGCGTATAACGAGGAGGAGAACATCGAGCGGACCGTGGCGCGAGCGCTCGACGAGATCGGCCCGCTGGTCGGCTCGATCGAGGTGCTGGCGATCGATGACGGATCGTCGGACCGAACCCCGGAGCTGGCCGATGCACTCGCTGCCGCAGATCCCCGGGTCCGGGTCGTCCATCAGCCCAACCGGGGCTACGGCGGCGCGCTGCAGGCAGGATTCGCCAACGCGCACGGTGAGCTGATCTGTTTCTCGGACGGGGACCTTCAGTTCGACCTGCGCGAGATGAGCAGACTGCTGGATCGCCTGGCCGAGGCCGCCAAGCCGGTCGACGGGGTGATCGGCTACCGGATCCGGCGCCGCGACCCGTTCCATCGGATCTTCATCGCCAAGACCTACAACGCAATCGTGTCGCTCGCTTTCGGGCTGCGAGTACGGGACATCGACTGTGCCATGAAGCTGTTTCGCCGCGAGCTCTTCGACGGGTTGCGACTCGACGCGGAAGGCCCGTTCCTGTCGGCCGAGCTGCTCATCAAGCTGCGGGCCAAAGGAGTGCGACTGGCACAGGTCGGAGTGCACCACTATCCCCGTGCTGCGGGCCAGAACACCGGGGCCAGCTTCCGCAAGATCCTGCGCACCTTCGGCGACCTGGCGAAGCTGCGCTGGGCGTTGTGGACCGACCGTGAGGCCGTCCTGCGTCGCCCCGACGAGACGAGCGGCTAGCCGCTCGTCTCTTCGCCGGGAGGACCCTTTTCGCCGCCTCCTAGGTCAACGTCGAGCGAGTTGACGAACTCCCGAAAGACCGCGAGCTTCTCATCGGGATCGTCGCCGATCTCGGCCTTGTCGGGCTCGACCCCGGCCTCATCGAGCACACGCTCGTCGACGTAGATGGTGGACCCGGTGCGCACCGCAACGGCGATGGCATCGCTCGTGCGGGAATCGATCTCCGCCTCGCTCCCGTCGGCTGCCTCGAGGTAGAGGCGCGCGTGGAAGGTCCCGTCGGTGACGTGCGTGACCACCACGCGGCTGATGCTCGAGTTGAGCGCTCCGACGATGCTGACCAGCAGGTCGTGGGTCAGGGGCCGCTCGGCGCTCAATCCCTGCAGACGCATGGCGATCGCGTTCGCCTCTGATGGGCCGATCCAGATCGGAAGGTACCGATCGCGCTCCGATTCCTTCAGGATGACCACGTGCTGGCTTGAGAGCATGTGCACCCGCACGCTTTCGACCACCATCTCGATGAGCCTCACGGCTCGATTCTAGTGGAGCCTATTCGAGGACGACGCGGACGATCCTCTGCGGGGTCAGAAGATAGGCGCTGGGCGGCCCGTCCGCCGCCGAGGCGACGCTCATCGCCAGCACGTGGTCCAGCAGGTCCGCATTCGATCCGGAGCGCGGAGCGAGCCATTGACGCACGAAGACGCCGTCAGCACGCTGGTAGGCGATGATTCGGGCGTTCGCGGCATCGTAGACATAGAACAGGTCGCGCTCGCCGACCGTGGCGCTGTCGAGGAGCCGGTAGTCGCGCCTCGGCCGGATCTTGGCATCCGGCGGCGGATCGAAGGAGTAGTCAGTCTGCGGCAGTGGCAGCCCGAAGTTCACGCGGGTGACGGTGTTTGCCTGCAGCAGCCACAGGTTGGCGTCAACCAGGAGGTCCCGCGCCGAGGCGGCGGGTAGGTCCGGCGTCCCGGTCAGGAATGGCTGCGAAGCGCCCGGGTAAACAACCGGCACCACGTTGCCGGGCGACCACTTGTCGACCTGACCGCTGACCGCGTCGAGCAGGTACAGATTGAAGATCTCGAGCGGCGGCCGATGCTGCAGCGCCGACAGCAGATGGCTCTCCGGCGACACGGCGTCGATGCCGGGCAGGACCAGGGGGCGCGGCTCGGGTCGCCCGAGGTCGAATCGCCACGCCTGGCGCTGTCGATCGATCAGCACCACGTCAGTGGCCGCCGTTGCCAGCAGCCACGGGGCTCCGGCGGTGCGGCCAACCACGACCTGCCCCGACCGCAGGATGACCGACGCCTCCCCGGTCGTCGGGTCGATCCGGATCAGGCGCCCGCGGGCGACCTCGGCGACCCACAGCGATCCGTCGGCCGCGACCACCATGTCGAGCGGGTCGAACGGGGCAAAGCTGGCGGCGAGGTCAACGACAGTGGTGGACTCGCGGATGCGACCAACCTGGTAGATGGTGTCCAGTCCCCGGTCGACCTGGCCCTGGAGGCCGCTCAGTGCCACCGCGGGGACGCCGGCGCCAACGGCACGCGAGATGGCTGCGTCCGCGGAGTTGAGCCGATCGGTGGCGCGTTCGGGGTTGCGGTCGAGCAGGTCGCGACCGTCGACCCGCTCATTGACCTGGGCCAGCAGATCCTGGGCCTCGCCGATCGCCACCCGTGCGATGGCAGCCCTCGGTATGGCGTCAGTCGGGCGAGGGTTCGGCAGGCTGGCAACGGTCGCCCCCACCGCCAGGAGCGCCGCGACCACGGCCATGCCAAGCATGCCGCGCCGTCGACGCAGCCCTTCCTGCTGGACCTCTGTCTGGAGGATGGTGCTCGGATAGCGGGGCTGTCGCCGCGGGACGAAGGCGAGCAGCACGTTGAGCCCATACAGGATCCCGCGGCCCACGGCGGCCTGCAGCGCGTCGATGGCATCGCCGGATCGGTGGGCGAGGCGCCCAATGGCGTCGGCCAGGGGCACCGGGCTCTGGTCGGGAAGTCCGGCAAGCGGCTCAGCGGGCCGCACCGGCTCGAGCGGACGGAGGGTCTCCGTCGCACCGAGAGCAACCATCTCCACTGCCAGCACACCATTCGAACCGATCCCTCCCCGGATCCGGAAGAGCTGTTGCAGGTGCTCCACGGCGCCCGCTGGCCGAAAGGTGCTGAGGGCCTGCTGCAGCTCTGCCGTGCCGGCCACCTCGGCGAGGTTGCGCGAGACAAGGCCGATCCGATCCTCCGCCGTGAGCTCGCCCTGCCAGGTGTAGGGCTCGACCTCGAGGGCCTCGCCGAGCGTCTCCGCCACGCGGCGCTCACGCCGTCGGGGGTCCTCCTCGCGCGCGGCGGGCGGAGGAGGCAGCTCGTACATCCGGCCTCCGCGGCAGATCACCGCGGAGGCTGCGCCGAGCTTGACGACGTGGCCCTCACTGCCGCGCACCACGAGCCCGATCACGCTCACGCCGCCTCGCCGGGGGATGCCGAGCCGGCTGCGCTGGTGATAGAGCCGCCGGTTCGCCCCGGCGAGCGCCTTGCTCAGCGCGCCGAGCGCGCCACTCGAGAGGTCGTAGTAGTAGTCGCGCTCGAGCGCTTCGAGCGCTTCACCGGCCGCGCGGGCCAGCGCAGGGTCGTCACCGGTCACCTGGGCAAGCAGAAAGAGGCTCCCCTTGGTGCGCGTCTCCGATCCCATGGTCGGCTCGCGGAACCGGATCACGTCGTGGACGCCACGCGTCGACTCCTCCGTTGCCGGCAGGCCGATCCGGGTGCTGAGGCGATGGCTCATCGGGGTCCGGTGCCACCAGGGTGCGAGGAGGGACGGGTTCGATTATAGGGTCGTACCACCCACCGTCCGGCCCACCGAAACGGCGAGTCGCCCTATGACCATCGTCGCACCGGGCCGCCCGCTCATGGTGGCGTTGACCACGTGGACGAAAGCGTCTGCGCGCAGGGTCAGCTCCTGCGCCAGGATCGGCTCGGAGGCTTCCACGTAGGCTGTCCCGTTGGCCACCCGGACCACGCGCGAGCTCATCCCGCCGCGATCGAGACCGGCGGCCGCGACCGCCTCCTGCCATGCCAGCCGAGCCTGGGCCAGGGCGATCTGTTCGGCCGCACCCGGCCCCACGCAGGCAAGCAGCGCGCGCTGCACGGCGGCGGAGGCTTCCTCGCTGGAGCTCATGCCACGCGTGGCGCCTGGGTCAGGCGCCCCTCCCCCACCCGCCACACCGTGACGCTGCGCCGGGCGGCCGGGATGGCTGACAGGTCGGCGGCGGTGACCAGCACCTGTCCCCGCTCGAGAAGCAGCGCCAGAGTCCGCTCAGATCGATCGGCATCAAGCTCGCTGAAGACGTCGTCGAGCAGGACGATCGGTGCCGGGGCATCGCCGGCCGCCAGCAAGTCGGTCTCGGCGAGCTTCATGGCAAGAATGATCGTGCGCTGCTGGCCGCGGCTGGCATGGGTCGCCACCTCGCGGCCACCAAGCTCGACGCGGAGGTCGTCACGCTGGGGTCCCACCAGCGTGACGCCGTTCCACAGCTCCTTCTGGCGTAGCTCGGCGATCCGTCGACGGAAGGCCTCGACCAGGGGCGCGGGGTCGGGCGGCGACGGGTCCTCATTCCGCGGGTCGGGGCGCTCCGGCCAGGCATCCTTGAGGTTGTCGACATATCCGATGCGCACCCGGTCATCCATCTCCTCGAGCGGAGCGACCGAGTCATGCAGCGGCGGGATGCGGCGATCGAGCTCCGCAACGAGCATCCAGCGCGCAAGCATCACCCTGGCGCCGACATCCGCCAGCTGCTCGTCCCAGAAGGCGAGCCCGTCGACGGTGGCCTCTTCCCGGCGAATGGCGCGCAGCAGGGCATTGCGTTGCGCCAGGATGCGGCTCAGTTCGGCAAGGTCGCGGCTCGCTCTCCTGTTGCCCTGTGACAGGATGGCGTCCAGGAAGCGGCGCCGCTCGCCGGGGGCTCCCACCAGCAGAAGCATCTCCTCGGGACGGAAGAGGACCGCCCTCGCGGTCTCCGACACGCTGCTCGAGCGGCGGGCGAGGCCGTTGACGCTCACCCGCTTGCGGATCTCCTGCGACACATCCGTGCCGGGGAGGATGACCTCAATCCGTGCTGCCTCGTCCGAGGCCGGATTGACGAGGTCGAGCCGGATCCTGGCAAACGGGCGCCCATGACGCACCAGCTCGCTGTCGACGGTGGACCGGTGCGACCTCCCGGTCACGGCCAGGAAGATCGCCTCGAGCAGGTTCGTCTTACCCGCCCCGTTCGGGCCGCTGACCACGGTGAGGCCCGGCTCGGGGCGCAGCTCGGCTGCCGCATAGCTGCGGAAGTCCTCGAGCTGCAACCGGGTCAATCGCATCGGTGCACCGCTAGCCGGCCCCGGGGGCTGACCGCGCCGGCGTCAATGGGCGGTGCCTAGGACGCCGTGCGGACCGGCATGATGACGTGAACGTAGTCGTCCTTGCCGACGCCACGAATGACGCCTGGGGCGAGCGGTCCCGACAGCTCGAGCGCAGCCTCGTCGGCACCGAGGTTGGAGAGCACATCGATCAGGTAGCGAGCATTGAACGCGATGGTCGTGGCCTGTCCCTCGACCGAAGCCTCGAGCGCATCGGCGGCGTCGCCGATGTCGGCCGCGTGAGCGGTGATCGAGATCCCGTCCCCAGCCTCGCCACCGAGCTCGACCTTGACGATGTTGGCGCTGTCGCGCGCGAAGATGCTGGCTCGGCGCGCTCCGGCAAGGAAGGCCTCGCGATCGATCACCGCGCGACTGGTGTGCTCCGTCGGGATGATCGGCTCGTAGTTCGGGAACTGGCCCTCGATCAGGCGGCTCACCAGGTCGATCCCCTCCACGTGGAAGAGCACCTGGCTCTTGTTCGGGGTGACCGTGATCTCGATGGGGGCCTCCGCATCGGGCCGGATGCGCATCAACTCGGCGTAGGAGCGGGCCGGCACCACGATCGTCATCTCCGGGCTGACCGGCTTGGCAAGCGGAAGGCTGCGCACCGCGATGCGGTAGTTGTCGGCGGCGGCGAGGGTCATCGTGTCGCCGGCCAATCGGGTGAGCACGCCGGTGAGGATCGGACGGCTCTCGTCGCTGGCGGCGGCGAACACGACCTCTCCCAGAGCGCCGCGAAGGGCTCTCGAGTCGGCGCTGGTGGAAGGCGTGTCGCCGATGGCGGCCACCACCGGGAATTCATCCGCCTCGATCCCCTTGATCGAGCTCTTGCTTCCACCACAGGTGACCTTCAGGGTGCGGTCCTTGGCGGAGTAGAGGAGGTCGATGCGCTGGTTCGGCAACGACGAGACCAAGTCGGCCAGCAGCTTGGCCGGCACGGTGATCTCTCCCTCGTCGGTCACCTTTCCCGGAACCCAGCAGTTGATCCCGATCTCCAGGTTGGTGGCCGTCAGCTTCAGGCCGGCATTCTCCGTCCTGAGCAGCACGTTTGCCAGCACCGGCAGGGTCGCCCGCGCACTGACCGCTCGGCCAACGATACCGAGCCCGCGTGCAAGGTTCTCCTGCATCACAGAGACGTTCATTCAGTCCTCACTCATCTCCGCCTGGACGACAGGTTGCTGTCGCTACGGAGTAACTCTTCGAAGAATACCTGTTCCGTAGCCGTCTCTCGTAGGGGTGTGGATGGTGTGGAAACCCGTGCCCGGCCGTGTTCAGTTGACCTGCGGAAAAGCCCCTTCTCGACGTTGGCAATCCAGCGATTTCGGTTCACGACTGGAGCGACGGAGCCCTCTGCCTGTGGATTTCCCGCCGGGACCGATCCGCGGCCCGGCCACGTTGTCCACAGCGGACCTCCGATATCCACCGGATCGGCCGGGTTTTCCACCAACGGCATCACTCGGAGTAGATCATCTCCCGCACGGCGCTGACCTCGCGGCGCATCTCATCGTTCTCCTGGAGCTCCCGCGCAATCTTGTCGTAGGCGTGCAGGACGGTCGAGTGGTCGCGCCCGCCGAGCTCTGCGCCGATGCGCAGCAGCGAGATATCGGTCTCCTCGCGAATCAGGTACATCGCGATCTGGCGCGGCACCACGATCGCCTTGTCGCGCTTGGACGAGCGCAGCTGGTCGAGGTTGACCCCGTAGTACTCGGCCACCGCTCGCACGATCCGCTGGGGGGTGATCGAGCGCTTCTTGGGGTTGTACATGACGTTGCTCAGGACCGCGCTCGCCAGCTCGTTGTTGATCGGCATCCCCGACATGCTTGCGTAGGCCACCACCCGGTTGAGGGCGCCCTCCAGCTCGCGGACGTTGCTGACGATCTTGCGCGCGATGAATTCGATCACCTCGGCCGGAATCAGGCTCAGCTGGTCCTCGGCCTTGCTGCGCAGGATGGCGATGCGGGTCTCCAGGTCGGGTGGCGTCAGGTCGGCGATGAGACCCCACTCGAACCGGGAGCGCAGGCGCTCCTCGAGCGTGGTGATCGCCTTCGGGGGCCGATCCGACGAGAGCACCACCTGCTTGCCCGCTTCGTGGATGGTGTTGAAGGTGTGGAAGAACTCCTCCTGGGTCCGCTCGCGCTCGGCGATGAACTGGATGTCGTCGATCAACAGCACATCGATGCGCCGATACCGGTTGCGGAAGTCCTCCATGCGCTGCTCTCGGATCGCGTTGATGAAGTCGTTGGTGAACTTCTCACTGGTGGCGTAGAGGACCCGCTTGCGCGGGAACTTGACCGAGACGGCGTTGCCGATGGCATGCATCAGATGCGTCTTGCCGAGCCCGACCCCGCCATACAGGAAGAGAGGGTTGTACGCATGTCCGGGGCGCTCGGCGACCGACAGGGCCGCGGCGTGGGCCAGCCGGTTGGCACTCCCCACGATGAAGTTGTTGAAGGTGTACCGAACGTTCAGGTTGACGGTATTCCCGCCGGCCGAGGCGGGCGGCAGGGCCAGCGACTCCTCGTCTGCCTGCGCTGGGACCGGACCGGGAGCGTCGGCGACCACGAATTCGACCTGGACCGATCCGCCGACCACCCGGGCCAGGGTCTGGCTGACGAGGGTCCGATATCGGTTGTCGAGCCAGTCGCGCGCGAATCCGTTCGGCGCGGCGATGCGATAGCGGTTCTCGTCGATCTCGACGAGCGAGGTGTCCTTTAGCCATGTCTCGAAATTGGCAGGCGACAGGCTGACCTGCAGCTCACCGAGGACGGCACGCCAGACCTGCTTCGCATCCATCAATAGCCGTCTCCCAACCGATCTAGTGCCAGGGTTCGGGGCGCACGAGACCCGGCTGTTGTGGGCCGTTCCTCGGGGGTCGCGGTAGTGTAGCAGCACCGTTTCCGGCCCGGCAATGGTCAACTCGCGAACGATATCGGAAGGGCCGCCGGAGCGACCGCAACGCATGTTTGACACCCCCATCGGCGCGTCGGTAGAATCCGCGGGCAGAGCGAGACGGGCCGCGCAAGTTCGGCTATCGCGTGAGGCTGGCGAAGATCGCCAGCCGTTCGTGTGTTTACGGACCCGCTTCGCCGCCCCTGAACGAGGACAGGCACGCACTGATGAAGAGGACCTACCAGCCCAAGAAGCGCGCCCGGAAGCGGGAACATGGCTTCCGCGCCCGCATGTCTTCGAAGGGCGGTCGTCGAGTGCTTGCCCGGCGTCGTGCGAAAGGGCGCGAGAAGCTCAGCGTCTGACGGAGCGAGCCGCATTGCTGCCGAAGATCCCCATGATTCGGCGCAAGGCGGACTTCGACGCCCTCGCCCGTCTGGGCCGGGCGCGCTCGGACAGGCTCCTCGTCCTGCGGTCATTGCGGACGGATAGGTCGGAGACGCGGATCGGGCTGAGCACCCCCCGCGCGCTCGGAGGCTCGGTCCAGCGGAACCGGGTACGGCGCAGGTTGCGCGCTCTGGTCCGCGAGCGGCTCGAAGCGATGGGATCGGGTTGGGACCTGCTGTTGATCGCGCGATCGGGCGCGGCGGCGGCGAAGCACGGAGAGCTTCGTGAAGCATTGCGATCGCTCCTGGAGCGATCGGGGATCGGTGAATGAGAACTATCGGGCTCGGAATGATCACGGCGTACCAGCGACTGACCGGGTGGATGCCGCCAACCTGCCGCTACACCCCGAGTTGCTCGCAGTACACCTATGCGGCGATCGAGCGCTACGGTTTGCGGAGGGGCTCCTGGATGGGCGTCCGACGCATCGCTCGATGTCACCCGCTTCACCCCGGCGGTTACGACCCGGTCCGCTAGAGCAACGCATGTGACTCCCCTCGTTGGCGTCGGCTTCCTCGGGATCGAGCACTTCACACCGCCCTGGGACGTCTTCTTCCTGCCGCTCTTCAACCTGCTGGTCGGTCTCTATCAGCTCGTCTTCAGCGACTTCGCTTTGGCGATCATCGTGTTCACCGTCGTCATCCGCACCCTGCTGGCCCCGCTCTTCGTTCGCCAGATCAAATCCCAGAAAGAGATGCAGCGGATGTCCCCGCTGATCCGCGAGGTGAACCGCAAGCACAAGGGCAACCGGCAGAAGATTGCAGAGGAGACCCAGGCGCTCTACCGGGAGCATGGCGTCAACCCAGCGGCCGGCTGCCTGCCGGTGGTCCTGCAGTTGCCCCTGCTGCTCGCCCTCTACCAGGCGCTCATCCGCGCCTCCAACTCCGTGACGCTGACCGCGCAGGTTGCCGCCAGCAAGGAATTCACCGCGCTGAAGGCCGCGCTGCCGGGCATCACCGACCTCGGCGGCAACCACTTCACCGCACCGATCTCCGGGCCCTGCAACCTGCCGCAGTTCAATGGCGGCGACTTCACGCACTTCCTGCCGCTCAACTGCCAGCTCATCGATCCGCTGCAGCTGGCCCACCCGATCGCCACCAAGGTCCCGTGGCTGCTCAACCTTGACCTGGCCAACATCGACCATGTCTTCTCGGTGATCGTCCCCGGCACCGGGTTCGCCCTGTCGGCGCTGGCCGTGCTCGCGGCACTGCTCCAGTTCGTGCAGGTCCGCATGACGAGCCCGAAGCCGAACCGTGACGACCCGACCTCCTCCACCACCAACACGATGACCTATCTCTTCCCCCTCCTGACGATCTGGTGGGGAGGCCTCTTCCCGAGCGGCCTGATCCTCTACTGGGTCGTCTATACCGCGTACCTGATCGCGCAGCAGTTCAGGATCATGGGCTGGGGAAACCTCTTCCCGCTCTTCGGCTGGCAGCCTCGC
>JANMPX010000139.1:0-1600 GCA_031370085.1 Chloroflexota bacterium
CATCGACCACCTGCTCGAGTGGAGCCGCGGCTTTGCCATCTACATCGTCACCCTGTCGCGACCGGAGCTCCTCGACAAGCGTCCAAACTGGGGCGCCGGGCAGCGTAGCTTCACCAGCATCGCCCTGGAGCCGCTCCCCGACGAGGTGATCCGCGAGATCCTGTCCAGCCTGGTGCCGGGCCTCCCCGAGCCGACCGTCAAGCAGATCGTGGCGCGCGCCGAGGGGATCCCGCTGTACGCCGTCGAGACGGTGCGCATGCTCCTGCAGGACGGGCGCCTGGAGCTTCGGGATGGCGTCTACCAGCCGATCGGCGACCTCAGCACTCTGGCGGTGCCGGCCACCCTGCACGCGCTGATCGCTGCGCGGATGGATTCGCTCGACGCGACCGATCGGTCGCTGCTGCAGTACGCCTCGGTGCTGGGCCAGACCTTCACCATCGGGGCGCTGGCTGCGGTCACCAGCCAGGGCGACGACCTCGAGGGTCGCCTGCGGGCCCTCGTCAAGCGCGAGCTGCTGACCCTGGACATGGATCCGAAATCACCGGAGCGCGGCCAGTACGGCTTCGTGCAGGCGCTGGTCCGCGACGTGGCGTATGGCACGCTGACCAAGCGCGACCGCAAGGTCGTGCACCTTGCCGCCGGCGAGTTCTTCGAGTCGCTCGAGGACGACGAGATCGTCGACGCCACGGCCGCTCATTATCTGGATGCCTACCGAAGTGCGCCCGATGACCCGGACGCCGACGAGATCCGTGCCCACGCCAGCGGGCTGCTCCAGCGCGCGGCCGAGCGGGCCACCGCGCTCGGTTCCCACGAGCAGGCGGTTCGCTTCCTCGAGCTGGCCATGGAGGTCACGACGGCGGCAGAGGACCAGTCGCAGCTCCTGCGGAAGACGGGTGAGGCGGCAGCCTACTCCGGCAACTACGACATGGCCGAGGGCTACCTGCGGCGTGCCGTAACGGCCGCCAGGGAGGCGGGTCATGCACCCAGCGAGGCCCGCGCGGTCGCCAGCCTGGGGAGGATGCTGGCCGGCGCCGCGCAGCCGGCAGCCGCCATCGCGGAAATCTCCGAGGCGCTGCCCGCTCTGTCCGGCCTGGACCAGGATGAGAGCATTGTTGCCGTGTGGGCGGCGCTCTCTCGCGCCTTCATGCTCCACAACGAGATGGGTCCCGCTGTCGAATGGGCCGATCGTGCGCTGCCGTTGGCGGAACGTCTGGACATGGTCCCGGAGATCGCCGATCTGCTCAACACCAGGGCCACCGCCCTCGGCTTCGGCGGCCGCGTCCGCGAGGGGGTCGCCGGCCTGCGCGGGGTGCTCGAGATGAGCACCTCCTACGGGTTGTCCTATGCCGAGATCCGGGCCCGGGTCAACCTGAGCAGCGTCCTCGTCTCGGAAGATCCGGTCGCCGGATGGCGTATCGCCGAGGGCGGGTTTGAGGACGCGAAGCGGGCAGGCAGCCGGGACATGATGACCACCATGGGGGCGAATGCCGCGGAGGCCGCCATCCATGTCGGCGAGTGGGGAAGCGCCGATGCGATCTTCAATGATCTGCTCTCGGCCGAACTTGCAGCGCCTGACCGATACGTGGCCGACAACTTTTCT
>JANMPX010000163.1:0-2391 GCA_031370085.1 Chloroflexota bacterium
CCACACCATCCGGCCGCTGACGCGCTTCGGCCTGGACTCGCGCGCTTCGCCTATTGGGCGACGTGTGGTCCGGGCGTCGTGTCGCCGTCATCCCGCTCCAGGGTGATCTCCATGAGCACCGTCGTCGAGATATCCACCCCGGACGTGAAGGCGAGGTCAACCGGTGATCCGTCTGATCGAAAGGTCCCGCAGCTGATGTGTCGCTTGTCTGGGCCCACCCACCACAGCTCGTAGAACTCGCCCGGTCGAGACGCCGGTAGGCCGTGCATCCGAAGCGTCATCGCGGTGGAGCCGCCATCAAGCGGCCGGAGTGCCGCGCTGCCGGTGGCGCCGGGCGCAAGGTCGGAGCCCGTCAGCATGAAGGACGCGGCGGCAGGAAGCGGGACGGCGAAAGACAGCACGAGGGCCACGGCGAGGGCACCTATCACCGCGCCCAGGCCGGTCCATGCCAGACGTCCGAGGAGCGGTGCCCGCACCCATGCGGCCGTGGGCCGCTTCGGATCGGGCGATGCAGGGTTGCGAGGCTGACCAGCCATCGCCGCTGCCCGCACCCGTTCGCGCACCCGAGCCGGAGGATCGGGATTCAGGTCCATTACCGCTGCGGCGCGGCCGATCCGCCGCACCACGTCTTGCAGCTGCTCCGCGTCGCGCACGCAATCGGGGCACCTGGCGAGCAGGTCACGCAGATCGGGACCGGGCTCTTGACCCTTGGCCAGCGACTCCTCCAGGCTCGCCAATCGAGGGTCATGGTCGGCGTGCGCGGTCGGGTCGAACCCCTGGAGACCGTGGGTCACGGCGCTTCTCCCAGGTCTGCCGTCGTCGCGCGTAGGGGCCGATCACCCATGAGACCGGCCATGGAGCGCAAGGCGTTGAAGCGCCGGCTCTTGACCGTGCCCAGAGGGATCCCAAGGCGGGCGGCGATCTGCGCTTCGGACTGATCGTGAGCGTAGGCCAGCACCAGGACCTCTCGATGGATGGGCGTCAGGTGGTTGAGCGCCAGGCTCACGTCGAAGGCATCGCCGAGTCCGTCCGTGTCCAGTTCGACGGCGGGTTCCGGGACGCGCTCGAGCGTGTCCGCGGTGTGGCGACGGCGGGCACGCCACCTGTCGGCGGCCACGTGGCGGGCGATCCCGAACAGCCACGAGCCCACCTCCCCACGCTCCGGATCGAACCGGTCGGCCTGTTGCCAAGCGCGGATCAGGGTGTCGCTCACCAGCTCCTCCGCGTCGCGGGCATCCTGGAGCCAGCGCAGCCCCAGCGCGTAGAGGGGCCTCGAGAAGCGTTCGTAGAAATCATCGAACGCCTCCATGTCTCCACGCGCGACCGCGGCGATCAATCGTGCGTCGCTGGCACCGTCAGTCATCGGGACAGTATTCGCAGTTCTCGGTCGGAAGGTTCAGTCCACGCGGGTCGGGCCATGCGATGTCGTTGCAACGTCACTGGACTGAACCTTTCCTGTCATCACCGCCGAACCCTCCTGTGTTGACCAGAGCGCCTGCTCTGGCGCGAGAGCCCGGCCGGTGTTGATCCATCGGCCGGATGCGAAAGGGAACCAGATGAACCCACGAATCTCCCGGCTGCTGACGACTGCGGCGCTCGCTGGCGCGCTCGTCATCACCATGGCCCCCGCGGCCTTCGCCTATGACTACGGCGGCTATCGTGGCGTCCAAGCGGCCTCCTATATCAACCCGGACACCGGCGCGGCGACTGCCAACCCGGATGTCGACCCGCAGTCGAGCTGCTTCCGGCCCGATCAGCGCGACAATCAGGCGTTGAGCGATCCCGGCACCGCGAATCGGAACGTGCACAACGACGCCTGCTTCCTTGATGGCCGTGGCAACAAGGTCAATGGCCCAGCTTCGTTCCAGAGCTCCGGCGTCGGATTCATCAGTGCCTGCCCGGATCCCGATGGTGCAGGGCCCGAGTTCGCCAGGCTCAGCGACACCAACGGCGACGGCCGCAACGACCTGTGCTTCCAGTCTGCCTATCAGACCAAGGGCATCGCGGGCGACTTCGAGTTCCACGCGCGGCTCAACAACACCACCACCAACGGCACCCAGTACGTGACGTGGTGTTCCGACGCCAATCAGAACGGCTGCCGCGACGAGTGGGTCAAGGACAGTATCTCCATCGCCTGGGGCCAGACGAGCTCATGGTATGGCGGCTGGGGCCGCTGACCTCGGGCCCTGCGGGCACCCCCTGATCCATCCGTACCGGATGCAGGTACCGGAGGAAACGTTTACTTGCGCGCCGGCACCAAGTCGCGCGCTCACAAGAGTCACAGGGAGATCTAGATGAATCGAAAGCTTCTCAGCGCGATCACGGTCGGGCTGCTCGGTGTCAGCCTGCTGGCCGGCACCGCCCTGGCCGCCCACAACGGCAACAACCGGG
>JANMPX010000190.1:0-35063 GCA_031370085.1 Chloroflexota bacterium
GAGACCAAGCATCACATCGACGTGATGTGGCACGACTACTTCAAGCCCGAGCACCTCACCGCGTACCCCGACCTGCACGATGTCTGCTGGAAGGCCTCGAAGGCCGCGTCCAAGGTGAAGCAGTCGACCGATCTCGAGGCAGCTCGCGAGCTCCTGGGGCTCATCGACAAGATCGACGAGATGTGGCAGGGGACCGGCGGGCTGGCCAAGACCCGCGTCAACGGGCGACCCTCCTGAGGCGTCCCGGGCGGCTGCTGGCGCTGCTCGGCGCTGCTGGCGGGATCACCGCAGGCGCCGCCGCGAGGCGCTACCTGGACGTTGTCGAGGTGCAAGGTGACTCGATGGCTCCAACGCTGCTCCCAGGTGACCGGATCATCGTCGAGTCACGCACCTACGCCAGCCGCGCTCCAAGGCCTGGCGAGGTCGTCCTGGCGTCTGATCCGCGAGAGCCCGAGCGGGAGCTGATCAAGCGGGTGGCATCGGTGGACGCGGAGCTGGGGCAAGTGGCGCTGCTCGGCGATGCCCCCGGGGAAAGCACCGATTCACGCGCGTTCGGGAGCGTTCCGCTCGCCTCGATTCGGTGGCGCGCGGCGGTTCGCTACTGGCCTCCGGGGCGTGCGGGAACGCTCTGATCGATCAGTCGACTCCGAGCAGGGCTGCCACTGCCGCGACGCATTCGTCCCGGTCGGCAGGAAGGAAGTGTGCCGCCGCTCCCGCCTCTGCGCGGACCAGCCACTCGCTGGCGGTCGTGGGGCGCACCGCAATGCGCGCCTCCGGCGCGCGCTCGCGCAGGAACGCGACCACGGGGCCCAGGCCGGCGTCGCCGTACTCCTCCCTGATTGCGCCCACATCAACCAGCGCCACATCGGGACGGCGCAGGACGGTCGCCTGGTGCAGGCGCGCGGCGTCGTTGTAGAAGAAGGCCAACGCGCCGCTCAGGCGTGCCTCGAGGGCATCGGCCAGCTCTCGGTCACGCGTGAGGCAGTAGACCAGCAGATCGTGCTCACCGCCTTCCATCGGCGCGAGGGTACCACTCAGAGGAGGCGTCGTTGAGCAGCGTTACAATGGCGGGCCGATGACGACCCGCACCGACCTGACCGCCGGCCACCAGGCACTGGGCAGCCTGCTGGGACGAGTCTGGGCGGTCGACCAGGTCGGCCTGGAGGAGCGCGCCGCCTCGCTCGCCAAACGCAGCATCAAGCGCGAGTCGAAGCTCTGGGCGCTCGATCTAGCGATCCGCATGATCGACCTCACCACGCTGGAGGGGAAGGACACGCCGGGCAAGATCCGCGCCCTGGCCGGCAAGGCGCGCCACCCCGATCCGACCGACCCCGCCATCCCTTCGGTGGCCGCCCTGTGCGTCTACCCCAACATGATCGCCGCGGCAAAGGCGGCGCTGGCCGGGTCGGCCGTCAAGGTGGCCGCGGTGGCCACCTACTTCCCGTCGGGCCAGGCGCCGCTGTCGGTGAAGCTCGACGACGTGCGCACCGCCATCGCCCTGGGGGCAGACGAGATCGACATGGTGATCGATCGTGGAGCCTTCCTCGCCGGCCGCTACGCGCAGGTCTTCGACGAGATCGTGGCCGTCAAGGAGGCCTGTGGCGCGACCCATCTCAAGGTGATCCTGGAGACCGGCGAGCTGGAGACCTACGACAACGTGCGCCGCGCATCGGTGCTGGCCATGGCGGCCGGAGCTGACTTCATCAAGACCTCCACCGGCAAGGTGCAGCCGGCGGCGACTCTTCCCGTCACGCTGGTCATGCTCGAGGCGATTCGCGACTTCCACGCGCAGACCGGGCGGGCGGTGGGGATGAAGCCTGCCGGCGGGATCCGCACCGCAAAAGAGGCGATCTCCTACCTGACCGTGCTGTACGAGACCCTGGGGCCAGACTGGATGACCCCCGATCGATTCCGCTTCGGCGCCTCGACTCTGCTCAACGACCTCCTGATGCAGATCCGCAAGGAGCGAACCGGCCGCTATTCGGGCGGCGACTATTTCACGCTCGACTAGCCCGATGCTCGAGGTCGCCCCCGGCACGATCGTGGTCTTCAGCGACATTGGCTGCCCGTGGGCGCACGTGGCTGTCTGGCGGCTGCACGATGCGCGACGTCGCCTTGGCCTGGACGGGATCATCGCCTTCGACCACCGTGTCTTTCCGCTCGAGCTCTTCAACTCGCAGCCGACCCCCAAGGACGAGCTGGCGGTCGAATTCGATGCCTGCGCCGGCCTCGCTCCACGCGCCGGCTGGCAGCCATGGAACGCTCCGGAATGGAGCTGGCCGGCCACCATGCTGCCGCCCATGGAGGCGGTGCAGGCCGCCAAGGAGCAGGGGCTGGCGGCCTCGGAGCAGCTGGACCGGGGCCTGCGTCGCGCCTTCTGGGGCGAGAGCCGCTGCGTCAGCCTGCGCCACGTCATCCTGGAGGTGGCCGCCGAATGCGACGCGGTGGAGATAGAGGCGCTGGCGTCGGCGATCGACTCCGGGCGTGCCCGCCACGCCATCTTCGAGCAGTACGAGGTGGCCAAGACCGATGCCGTGGATGGCTCGCCGCACCTCTTCCTGGCCGATGGGACGAACCTCCAGAACCCTGGCATCGAGGCGACCTGGGAAGAGGGTGGCGACGGCTTCTGGCGCCCCGCCATCGTGCGCGACGATCCAAACATCTACGACGACCTGCTGCGGCGCGCCGCCGCCAGCGGCTGACCTCACGTTCCGGTGGCTCGTCACGTTTCAACCAGCGTGCACCTTCCCCCCTTTCAGCGCCTCGTTGACGACCACGCGACGGAGCTGCATCGGTTCCTGGTCGCTTCGGTGGGACCGACCGACGCGGAGGACTGCCTGCAGGAGACATTCCTCTCCGCGCTGCGGGCCTACCCGCGGCTGCGGCACGGCGACAACCTGCGCGCCTGGCTCTACCTGATCGCCCAGCGCAAGGCGACCGATCTCATTCGTCGCTTCAGCCGTCGCCCGGTCACCGATCTCGATGTTGTCTCGCCGGAACGCCTGGCTGTCGCCGCCGTCGAGATTGGCGACGATGGGCTCTGGCTGGCAGTGCGCGGGCTGCCCGAGAAGCAGCGCGCGGCGGTAGTGCATCGATTTGTCTTCGACCTTGCCTATCGGGAGGTCGGGAATCGCATGGGGATCAGCGAGGAGGCAGCTCGTCAGAACGTCAGCGCGGGGCTGCGCCGGCTCCGCATGGAGGTGGAACGATGACCGATCTCGAGCAGCGCCTTGCCGGCTCGCCTGCCACGAACCTCGACCTCGAAGCCCTCAGCGCCGCCCTGGCTCGCCGGGCGAGCGAAGACGGGCTGCTGGATGTCGCCTTCGCGGCCCTCGATTCACCGATGGGCCAGCTGACCGTCTTCGTCACGCCTCGCGGTCTGGTTCGCCTCGCCTACCCCGATGAGCCGGTCGACGCGCTCCTTGACGACCTCGCAGCGCGAGTCTCCCCACGGATCCTGCACGCACCGGCACGCACGGATAGGGTGCGCCGCGAGTTAGATGCCTACTTCGCCGGTGAGCGCCACGCCTTTGACCTGCCGGTCGACTGGTCGCTGATCCACGGCTTCGCGACCGAAGTGCTGCATGCCACCGCCGAGATCCCGTTCGGACAGACCGCCACCTACGGCCAGGTTGCGACCAGTGCGGGCTCGCCGCGCGCCGCGCGCGCCGCCGGCAACGCTCTCGGCTCCAACCCGATCCCGATCGTGGTGCCGTGCCACCGGGTGCTGCACGCCGACGGCGGGTTGGGAGGTTATTCCGGAGGCCTCGACCGCAAGCGCTTCCTCCTTCGGCTGGAGGGTTCGCTGGAGGCGTAGCGCCACGACTCGGTTCGGGAGCGGAATGGCGTATTTCCCCGCAGTGGGCGCTTACGACAACCGGACCAGCGACACCGAGACGTACGTCTCACTGGCCGACGAGTTACGTCGGTTTCAGCCGCGATCGGCCCGGTCGCTCCGCCGCAAGCATCCATCGCTGAGAAATACGGCGCGCATGACCACGGCAGTGGCGACGGCGCAATCGTGGCGAGTCGTCGAGAGCGCCAGGACGGCAACAGGCGTACGGCCCTCGCTGGGCGGACGGGGTTAGTTGCTGGGGACTATCCGGGGCGCCTGAGCGCGGCCACCGGCCAGCGGGTCGGCAGGATGCCCGTGCGACAATCGTCAGCATGAGGCGGTTCCGAGTGACATGGCTGATCGGCGTGCTCGCGGTCGCGGGTTGCGGAACCTCCGTCCCAACAACCAGCCAGCAGGCGCCGGTCTTCCAGCTGGATTCCGCGTCCGTGACCTGTCAGGACGAGAGGGTTGGTGTCGAGCTCGCGATAGAACATGCGCAGGCCCAGCCGGGCTACCTCGATTGCATCACCGGGGCGCTCCAGGTCGATCCCGATGGGACCATCTGGCTCTGCAGCATCGTGGCGGGCGCCGGCGCACCGCCCTGCGATGGCCTTCGACTGCGGGTCCAGGGCCTCGATGCGGGCATGGTGGATGTGATCTGGCACGCGGCACCGGAGGTCCGCTGGTCGGATCCCATCAAGCTTCTCGGACGGGTGCGTTTTGGCTGATCGGCGGCGGCCCCGTGCGATAATCGGCCGCGTGACGCTCGTCAAGAAGCCGGAGAGCCGCCCGGCCCCTGCCTCGTGGGGCCTCTCCGCGCGCGGGATCCCCTGGGAATACGCCCCCGCCCCCGAGTCGACCGATCACATCCAGATTCGGCCGCAGTACGGCCTGTTCATCGACAACGAGTTCTCCCCGAGCCGGCCCAAGGCAACCTTCGAGGTGATCAACCCGGCCACCGAGGAGCCGTTGGCTCGCGTGGCCAGGGCCTCCAAGGCCGATGTCAACCGGGCCGTCGTCGCCGCCCGCCGAGCCCACGACACCGTCTGGTCCCTGCTGCCCGGCAGCGAGCGGGCGAAGTACCTGTACCGCATCGCGCGGATCATCCAGGAGCGCTCCCGCGAGTTCGCGGTGGTCGAGACCATGAACTCCGGCAAGCCGATCAAGGAGAGCCGCGACGTCGACGTTCCGCTTGCCGCGGCGCACTTCTTCTACTACGCAGGCTGGGCCGACAAGCTCGACTACGCCTTCCCCGGCCGGCGCCCGAGATCGCTCGGCGTTGCCGCCCAGATCATTCCGTGGAACTTCCCGCTGCTGATGCTGGCCTGGAAGATCGCGCCGGCACTGGCGGCCGGCAATACGGTCGTGCTCAAGCCTGCCTCGACGACGCCGCTGACCGCGTATCTCTTCGCCGAGGTGGTGCGCCAGGCAGACCTGCCGGCGGGGGTGGTGAACATCATAACCGGGCCGGGCGAGATCGGTATGGAGCTGGTCCGACACCCGGACGTCAACAAGATCGCGTTCACCGGCTCGACCGCCGTTGGCAAGTTGCTCGCCCGCGCGGTCGCGGGAAGGCGCCAGACGCTGACACTGGAGCTCGGCGTCAAGGCGGCCCACATCGTCTTCGACGACGCGCCGCTCGACCAGGCGATCGAGGGGATCATCAACGGCATCTATTTCAACCAGGGCGAGGTGTGCTGCGCCGGGTCGCGCCTCTTCGTCCAGGAATCGATCTACGAGCCGCTCCTCGACAAGCTCAAGGCGCGCCTCTCCACCCTGCGAGTCGGCGACCCGCTCGATAAGAACACCGATGTCGGCGCGATCAACTCGGCCGGCCAGCTGGCCAAGATCGCGGAGCTGGTGGCCTCGGGGATCGAGGAGGGGGCGGAGATCTTCCAGCCCGACTGCGTCCTGCCGGACCGTGGCTTCTTCTTCCGGCCGACCCTCTTCACCGGGGTCAGCCAGAGCCATCGGATCGCCCAGGAGGAGATCTTCGGGCCGGTCCTGTCGGTCCTCACCTTCCGGACCCCCGAAGAGGCGGCTGAAAAGGCCAACAACACGCCCTACGGGCTCTCAGCCGGGGTGTGGACCGAGAAGGGAAGCCGCATCTTCAAGATGGTGGGCGCCATGAAAGCCGGTGTGGTGTGGGCCAACACCTTCAACCGATTCGACCCCACCTCCCCATTCGGCGGCTACAAGGAGTCCGGTTACGGCCGCGAGGGCGGAATCCACGGGCTGGGCGCCTATCTCGACCTGTCTGCCGACGGGGCCAACGGCCGATGAGCCCGCGCGCCCGTCCGGTCGCCACCCGAACGCCCGCCAGACGCCGTGTCGGCGTGCTCGACGCGCACGCAGCGCAGCCGCTCGCGACCGCGGCGCCCGGGGTCGAACGCCTCGGCGTGCGCAAGACCTACAAGCTGTACATTGGTGGGGAGTTCCCGCGCACCGAATCGGGGCGCGCCTACGAGGTCTTGGGCGCGCGCGGCGAGTCACTGGCCAACGCCTGCCGCGGTACGCGCAAGGACATCCGTGATGCGGTCCGCGCCGCGCGCAAGGCGCAGCCGGGCTGGTCGTCGAAGACCGCCTACAACCGCAGCCAGATCCTGTACCGCATCGCGGAGCTGATGGAGGGACGGCGCGACCAGTTCATCGCCGAGGTGATGGCCAGCGAGGGGATCGGCCGCCAGCGCGCCAGCCGGCTGGTGAACGCCGCCATCGATCGCTGGGTCTGGTACGCAGGCTGGGCCGACAAGTACGGCCAGGTGGTCGGCACCGTCAACCCGGTGGCGGGAAGCTACTTCAACTTCAGCGTGCCGGAGCCGACCGGCGTGGTCGGCGTCATCGCGCCGGAGGGCTCGAGCCTGCTCGGCCTGGTCAGCCGCCTTGCCCCGGTGATCGTCTCGGGCAACTGCGCGGTGGTCCTTGCCTCGGAGTCGCGACCCCTGCCAGCCGTCACCCTGACCGAGGTGCTCGCGACCTCGGATGTGCCCGGTGGCGTGGTCAACCTGATCACCGGGCTTCGACGCGAGCTCGTCTCGCACCTGGCCGGGCACATGGACGTCAACGCGCTCGACGCATTCGGCCTGGAACCCGGGCAGATCGCCGCCATCGAGGAGATCGCCACCGAGAACGTGAAGCGCGTGGCGCGCCCGCCGGTAGCGGGCCTCGAGGCCTTCGACTGGCTGTCATCGGCAGCGCAGTCGCCCTACCTGATCGGCGAATTCGTCGAGATCAAGACGGTCTGGCACCCGATCGGCGCGTAGGCGGCCCCCGCTTTCGGGGCCGGAGATGGTCGACCTGGGGCCTGCCGGATACGGCCCGCTCGATCTCAGCTGCCACGAAATCAACATGCGGTCGAAGGTGGGCCTGAAGGTCGTCCGAGCGGTCCTGCGCCTCGCCGACGTAGACGGCTCGTGCCCGGGCAAAAACCGCGCGGTGCTCTTCGGGGAGACGCGGAAGGACCCAGTCCGCCGCGGCGTCCTTTGATCGGATCGCGCCGGTCGCGGCGGTGGTCCAGATTCGGGCGAGCGTGAGTACGACATTCACTGTATCGGGCTCAAGATCGTCGAGCAGACCAGGGATGCCGGCGGTGATGGCTCGGATCAGGTCATCGTGCGGGACGGGGTCAAGGACTTCGGCTGGTGGTGGTCCGAAGAGCGATCGGTCTCCGAGCAGCACCATCGTGATCAGCGGAGCGAGGTCCGGACTCTTGTCTGACGCGGATGGCATGCCGCCTCGCTCGATGCCGGTCCGCATCCACTCGCCGTACTGGAACTCAAGCCGGGGCGCATATCGCCATGGCTGCACGTCGGTCTGGACGACAATCGTCAGCTCAATCGGGCGTGGCGCCCCGGGCTGACCCCAACGGCCCGAGATGAGGAGCAGCCCGTCGACGAGCGCTCGCCGCTCCTCGCGCGTCAGGCGGCGCTTGGAGACCACGAGGACGTCCGTGTCACTGCGAGGTCGCAGCCCGCCGAGCACCGCGGAGCCATGCTGATATGCGCCGATAACGTCCTTGCCAAGCACCTGGCGAACCAGGTTCACGATCTGATCGACCTGCTCCAGGCGCAAGCCCATCGGCCTAGACTAAGCCCAGCCAGCCGGCAAGCGTGGACCCGAAGAGCACAAGGGTCAGCAGGATCACCAGCCCGGTGAGTCCCCAGGCCAGCACGTTCAACCAGGTCGGGTTGGTGTGGCGGCCCATGATCCGCGGGTTGTTCACCAGGCGCAGCATGAAGACCAGGATGATCGGCAGCAGGATCCCGTTCAGGTTCTGGCTGACGAGGATGACCCCGATCAGCGGCAGGCCCGGCACGAGCACCACCACGGCGCCGATGAGAATCAGGGCGGTGTAGAGGCCCATGAAGGCCGGCGCCTCGCTGAACTTGCGCGAGACGCCCGACTCCCAGCCGAACGACTCGCATACCGCGTAGCTGGTCGTCAGCGGCATGACGGTTGCCGCCAGGACCGATGCCCCGAACAGCCCGAACGCGAAGAGGGCCTTGGCGAAGTTGCCGGCAACCGGCGCCAGGGCGAGCGCGGCCTGGTCGGCGCTTTCGATATGGATCCCGCGCGGGAAGATGGTCACCGCGGTGACGACCACGATGAAGAGGGCGATCGTGTTGGTCCAGATGCCGCCCAGGATCGCGTCGGTGCGCCCCAGCGGCAGCTCCTCTGGCCCCAGCCCCTTGTCGGCGACCGAGGACTGCAGGTAGAAGAACATGTACGGGGTGACGGTGGTGCCCACCGTGGCCACCATCAGCAGCAGCGCGCTTGGCGCCAGGTCGATCGATGGATTGACCAGCGCCCGCCCGACCTGTCCCCAGTCCGGTCCGGCCACGAAGGCGCTCACCACGTAGGCCCCGAAGACGACCGCCACCGACAGGAAGACCCGCTCCACGACCCGGTAGCTGGCGAACACGACCAGCGCCCAGATCCCGGCCGCTACGATCGGCACGGTGGCATACCGTGGGATTCCGAAGATCTCCAGCGCGGCCGCCGCGCCGGCGAACTCCGCCACGATGTTCGCCCCGTTCGCAAGCAGCAGCACGATCATGGCGAACAGGGTCCAGCGGATGCCGAAGTCGTCGCGGATGAGGTCGCCAAGTCCCTGCCCCGAGACGGCACCCATGCGCGCCGCCATCTCGAGCACCACCACCAGCAGGAGGGTGGTGATCGGGAAGATCCAGAGCAGCGAGAGGCCTGTCTCGGCGCCGAGGACGCTGTAGGTGGCGATGCCGCCGGCATCGTTGCCGGCCAGCCCCGCGATCAGGCCGGGGCCCATCACGCCCAGAAAGGCGAGCACCCCGGAGCGATGCACGCGGAAGTTCGGCAGCCGCTCGCGCAGCGAGCGCTGCGCGCGCCGGATCGGGCGGGGAATGGCCAGGCGGGTCACGCCTCAGCGCTCCTCGGCCGACTCATAGATCTCGGGCAGGCGCTTGCGCCAGCCCTCACCGAGTGCGCGCTCGAAGGCGTCATCGACGGTGACGATCCCCTGCATGCGCCCGTCCGCGTCGACCACCGGCAGAGCCAGCAGGTTGTAGCGCGCGATCGCCGCGCCGACCTGCTCGGCATCCACGTTGAGCGCCACGCTGATCGGGTCATGACGCATGAACTCGCTGACCGGGGTCTCTGGGCGCGCCACGATCAGGCCCCGCAGGGTGATGGTGCCGACCAGGATCCCGTCCGGATCGGTCACGTAGAGGTAGTAGATCTGGTCGGCGTCGGGATGCAGCTCGCGGAGCATGTCGATCACCCGCTCGGCGGTCTGGTCGGGCGTGATGGTGATGAAATCGGTGGTCATCAGGCCACCGGCCGTCTCCTCGCCGTAGGCCAGCAGCTCGCGCACGTCGGAGGCCTCCTCGGGCTCCATCAGGTTCAGCAGCTCCTCCTGTCGCGCCTCCGACAGATCGGCAACCAGGTCGGCCGCCTCGTCCGGCCCCATCTCTTCGAGGATGTCGGCGGCCTTCTCTGGCGACAGTGCCTCGAGAATGTCGACCTGGTCGTCGGCGGCCAGCTCCTCGAGCACGTCCGCCGCGCGCTCGTCGTCCAGCGAGGCGAGGATGCCGGCACGGTCGCGCGGGGCCAGCTGCTCGACGATATGCGCGACGTCGGCCGGGTGCAGCGTGCCGAGCGCCTGGTGGGGGACTCGCAGCTTCAGGCTCGAGACGCTCGACTCGACCGGATCGACGTCCTCCCACTCGATGTAGTTCTCGGCCTCGAGCCCCACCGCCTTTGCCAGCCGCTCTCCCGGCCCGGACAGGCCGAGCCTGCGCAGGATCCCGGCGAGGCCCACATCGACCGCCACGAGTCGGAGCCGCCCCTCGACGGGGGCCAGCTGGATATCGTTGACGCGCACGATCTTGCGGCCCTCGACATCGACGATCTGCTTGTCCTGCAGGTCGAGCCAGAGCCGGATCTCATCGGGGCGCTGCCGAAAGGTCGTGATGTCGATGCTCGAGGTGTGCAGCCGGGCGCCGGACTCGTCGATCTCCTCGACATCGGTCCAGGGCAGGAAGATCTCGCGTCCGCCCGCGACCCGCAGGACGAGCCCGGTGACCGGCGGGTACTGCTCGCCGAGGGCCACGATCAGGTCGCGGACCTTGCCGAATGGCTCGCCGTTGCGGTCCAGGACCGGACGGCCGATGAGCTGGCTCAGGAAGAGCATGGGACGACCACCTCGCCTTCGCGTCGGAGGAGCTGTGACGCGTGCGGGTGGCCGATGGGTCGCGAACGGGGGGCGCCGAGCGGAACGCTAGGCGGTCGCCCTCCCGTCGGCCGATGGCCGCGGGCACGCGCAGATTCGACTACCGGAACCGGCGTCCACGTTGGATCGCGCTTCGCCTCGATGTGGATTTGGTCGGGCCGATGCCACGGCGTGCTCGCCGTGAGGCCGCGCTGATTCTAGACCGGCGCGGCGCCCGCGTGAACCCCGGCGTCGACCTTGCCGCGGGCGCGGTGGCGAGCCACCTTGGCCTGGTTGCCGCAGGTCCGCATGTCGCACCAGCGACGTCGTCCGGTCGGGGAGCGATCGACGAAGACCCAGCGGCAGTTCGGGTTGCCGCAGACGCGCAGCCGGTGCGCGGCGTCATCGGCCAGGAATTGCGCAAACGAGCTGGCGATGATGGCGCGCGCCTGGTCGAGCCGGTCGCCGATCTGTGCGAAGGAGTAGCTCGTTTCCTGGGGGTCAAGGCGCAGCTGGTGGAAATGCAGCCCGTGGCGGAGGATGTGGTTGAGGTCGCGTAGCTGTCCTGCCGTTGGACGCCCGTGCTCGACCACGGCCTCGGCCAGGTCGTGGAGCAGGCCGCGGAGATGGTGGAAGCGCTCCAGGCGTCGGGCAGCCTCGGCCGGGTCGCGGTGCAATCGCCCCGCCTCTGCGGCCCGGGCTCGGTCGCTGATCAGACCGTGGCCGCGCAGCCAGGTGAGGAGGGCATCCACATCGGGCAGGTGGTCGGTGTCCCTGCTGCGGCTGTGCTGCAGCGTATTGGAGAAGGCCGCGAACAGATCATCAGCCTCGTCCGGCCCGAAGCGTATGGCCTGGGTGAGTGTCATCTTGTAACCACTATACAGCGGTTGACAAGTTACTCACCCGGCGCTACCATACCCAATGGTAACCGTTCATCACGTCCTTATTAGTTACACGTTTCCGCGACGGGAGGCAAATGAATGATTGGATTGGTGCTGATCGTGGCGGTGATGGTGGCCTTCGACCTCGCCGCCGTTCGTTGGGGAGCGGACAGCCGTTGACCCTACGCGACAGCCGCATCGAAGGCCTGATACCGACGACCACATAGGGATCGCTCGCGCGATACCCAGAAACCACTGAGAGGAATCCCATGAGCCGAGGCGCAACCTATCTCGGGCTACTCGCCGCGCTGAAGCAGGAAGAGATGCTGTACGAGGCACGACGCCGACAGCGTTCGACCGACGTGATCCGTCGCCGCCGCGGCCGATCGCTCGGCGCGACCCTGCTGCGCGTGCTGCGCGGCAAGCGCTAGTCGCAAGCCCACCATCGACACGGCCCGGACCCCGAACAGGGACCGGGCCGTTTCCATTGCCTGCGTAGAATGGCCCGCATGCCGACCCCGCGCGCCGTCACTCGTTCAGCGGACCCTGTGATCTCGAACGCGGAGCTGGCACGTGTCTTCCGGGAGATCGGCGACATGCTCGAGATCCTGGGCGAAGTCGTGTTCAAGGCCGTTGCCTATCGACGGGTGGCCGATGCGGTGGAGCGATGGCCTGAAGACGTGGCGGCCCTCTACCGGCAGGGGACCCCGCCGAAGGTTCCCGGTGTCGGGGACGCGTTGACCGCGAAGCTCGCCGAACTGGCCGAAACCGGGCACCTTGCGTACCACGAGCGTTTGCGGCTGCAGGTGCCGAGCGGGCTGCTCGACCTGCTCCGCATTCCCGGCCTCGGACCACGGACGGTCAAGCTGCTGCATGGCGAGCTGGGGATCGACTCGCTCGAGTCGCTGCGGGCCGCCGCGGAAGTCGGCGCGCTCAGACCGCTGAAGGGACTCTCAGCGCGGACCGAGCAGAACATCCTTGCCGGGATATCCCGCCTCGCGACCCAGGGCAGCCGCCTGCTGCTCCACGACGCCGATCTGCTCGCCGCCGAGCTGGTCGAGCAGCTTCGAACCGCGCGCGGTCTGCGCCAGATCGCTCCGGCAGGTTCGTTGCGCCGCCGCTGCGCCAGCATCGGTGATCTCGACTTGCTGGCAGCCACCGACGACCCGGCCTCGCTCATCGCCGCCTTCGGCCGCCTGCCCCAGGTCGCTCGGATCCTGTCGGCGGGCACTGACAAGTCGAGCGTGTTGCTGGCCTCGGGCCGCCAGGTCGACCTGATGGTCTGTGCTCCCGTTGCATGGGGGACGCACCTCGTGCATTTCACCGGCAGCCGGGACCATAACGTCGCGCTCCGCTCGCGGGCGCTGGAGCGCGGGCTGTCGCTCTCCGAGAAGGGGTTCAAGGTGGTCGACACCGGCGAGCTGGAACTGGTGGCCACCGAATCGGACGTGTACGCCCGCCTGGACCTGCCCTTGATCGCCCCGGAACTGCGCGAGGATTCGGGGGAGATCCAGGCCGCGGCCGCGGATCAGCTGCCCGACCTGCTGCGCCTCGAGGACCTGCAGGGTGACACGCACGTCCACTCGGATTGGACCGACGGCGTCGACTCAATCGAGGCGATGGCGCGCGCGGCCCGCCAACGCGGGCATGGATGGATGGTCCTGACCGACCATTCACCATCGCTGGGGATCACCCGCGGCCTGTCTGCCGAGCGCGTCGCCGAGCAGCGGGCCGAGGTTGGTCGCATTAACCGCGAGCTGGCGCCGTTCCGCATCCTGCACGGAACCGAGATGGAGATCCGGGCTGACGGCAGCCTTGACTACCCCGATGAGCTGCTGGCCGGGTTCGACCTGGTCGTCGCCAGTGTCCACACCGCACGCGGGCAATCAAGCGACCAGCTGACGCGGAGAACGCTGGCCGCCATCGAGAATGAGCATGTCGACGCCATCGCGCACCCGACCGGCAGGATCGTGAATCGAAGGGACCCGGTGGTGCTCGACTGGCCGCGGGTGTTCGAGGCCGCGGCCCGCACCGGCACCGCGCTCGAGCTCAACGGCAGTCCGCGCCTCGATCTCGATGACACCCTCGGGCGCGCGGCCGGCCGGGCCGGCGTGTGGCTCACGCTGGCGAGCGATGCCCACCGGACGGAAGAACTGGATCAGCTTCGCTATGCCGTCGATATGGCTCGCCGAGCCTGGCTGACCGCGCCGCAGGTGATCGGGGCTCGCTCGGCAGGTTCGCTGCTGGAGCTGGTTCGATGATCGCCGGCCGGCTCGGCTTCCTGCGGCGGATCGAGCGACCCGATGCGCTGCTGCTGGCAATCGGACTGGCCGTGCTCGCAGCGGTCGGCTGGTTCCTCTCGCCGTTTGGCGTGGCGCTGGTGATCGGCGCACAGCTGATTGTCGGAGGCATCGGTGGCGTGTGGCTGGTCGGCCCGATCCGGCCTCGCTACGGCTTTGCGCGCTACGGAACACCGGCGGTGGCGAGCGTGGCTGCCACCCTCGTGGGTCGGTTGCTTGGCGGACCGCTTCAGCTGGCGGCGATTCCGATCGTGGCGGGTCTGCTGCTCAGCGTCATCTGGGCCGAAATGCACCTTCCCACGGACCGCGTGCCTCGGCTGGCAATCGACCTTGCGCTGGTTGGGATCGTCTTCGCGTCTGCGGCCGGATTGGCGGTCGCCCTGCCCAGGCTGTCCTGGCCGCCGTCCTTGATCCTCGTGGTGGTTGTGACCGCGCTGCCGGCGCTCCGGGCTGCCGAGCTGCGCGGACGCTTCGGCGTGGAAGCCGTCGGCCAGGCAGCCCTGCACCTGTTGGCGGTCGCGCAGCTTGGCGCCGCGCTGGCGTTGCTGCAGCTTCCCGGCGTGGTCGGGCCTGCGATCCTGGCATTGGGATTCCACGCCTGGTCGGGCGCAGCGGAGTCGCTCGACGCGGGGGCGCCGACGCGTGCCACGGTCGTCGAATTCGGGACGCTGGGTTTGCTCGGGATCCTGGTGGCCATCTTGCTGGCCGGTCGGTAAGCGGACCTTCGCCGCGCGAGCGCGCCTCGCGTTGACACCCTCCGCGGCCTCTGCTACAACAAGGCACCTTTCGGCCGGGGGACCCCTCGGGCGGAGGGTCTTTCATGGCCGGGCACGCCTGCACGCGGGGAGATGATGACGCTCGGAGAGACCGACAGCACGGGCCGCCAGCGACGCCATCTCTCGGAGTTGGCGATCATCCAGTCGACCCAGGGCGACTGGGAAGAGGCGGTCGCCACCAACCGCCAGCTGCTCGAGCTTGGCGCCGATACCGATACCTACAACCGCCTCGGCAAGGCGCTTGCCGAGCTCGGCCGGAACGCCGAGGCGCTCGAAGCCTACGAAAAGGCGCTCGAGCGGGACGCCACGAACCGGATCGCCGAGCGGAACGTGGCGCGTATCCGCGTCATGATGGCGGGCGAGACTACCGCCGTCGGCGACGGCAAGCAGGAGAAGGCGACCGCTGCGCACTTCATCGAGGAGATGGGCAAGACCGGGCACGCTCGCCTCATCAACTCTCCGCCGGCGAAGCAGCTTGCCTCGCTTTCGCCTGGCGACGCGGTAGAGCTGCAGCTCGACGGGGGCCTGCTCGGAGCCCGGGTCGGCGATCTCGAGATTGGCCAGGTCGAGCCGCGCGTCGGCACCCGCCTTGCCAAGCTGATCAAGGGCGGCAATCGCTACGAGGCGGCCATCACGACCGTCGATCGGGCTGAGGTGCGGATCATCATCCACGAGGTCTTTGCCGACCCGGAGAACATTGGCAAGGTGTCCTTCCCGGGGAATTCGGGTACGCGGGCAGGTGACGTCAGGCCGTACATGAAGGGGACCCCGCTCCGCTACGATGACGAAGAGGAGTCCGAGGAGAATGAGGAGGAGTCCGAGGAGGTCGAGGAGCTCGACACCAGCCTCCCTGAATTCTCCGCCGAGCCGGACCTCGAGGAAGAGCTGCTCGAAGAACCGTAGGAGCCGATGAACGAGGGCGACCGGAAGCGACTGGATCACGTGGTCCTTCCCCGCCGCCTTCCCGGGCTCGCTCTGCTTGAGCGCTACTTCCCCTCGCCGGCGGACAACCAGCTGGATGCCGAGCTGGCCGCGTTTGCCCATGCGGGAGACATCGTGCTCGACCCTTGGGCGGGCACCGGCTGGACCGCGCGGCGCGCCATTGCGCAGGGGATGCGGGTGGTCGCCGCCGATCCGAGCCCGTTTGCGCAACTGGCCGCGCAGGCGTTCCTGCTCGCTCCCGACCCCGCGGCGCTGGATGCCGCCTTCAACCAGCTCGCCTCGTCCCGTCGGGTCGACGTGCCGCTGCGCCAGCACATCGAGGAGCTGTACGCGACGCGGTGCGCCGCATGCCGGCGGCCGGTGGTCGGCGATCAGTTCATCTGGCCGCGGGACGGGGACGCCCCCGGCCGCAAGATCTATCGGTGCTCGAATTGCGACGTCGCGGTCGGCGGACCCGAAGAACGGGTGGCCCCGGTCGACGATGGCGACCTGGCCAAGCTCGGTATCGACCGTCCCGCCGCGACGCTGAGCGCAGAGGTGTCGGATCTGGCGCCTGACGCCGACGAGGATCTGCCGCCGGCACCCATCGGCCTGACCCGGGCGCCCGAACCGGACGATGACCACGCCGCCACGCTTGGCGAGCCAGGAGGTCCGCCGCCGCCCCCGGTCAGCGCGCCGGACCCGCCTGGCGGGGGGACTCGCGCCGCGCGACCGCGTTTCGCCTCGACCGTGCATCCGGATCCGGCGCCTGCGCCAAGCACCGACATACGCCAGAGCCTTCACTACCAGCAGCTGCGCGACCGCTTCCCGGTGCTCGACGGGCACGACGACCTGCTCGATGAGCTGCTCGACCTGTACACGCCGCGGAACCTGTACGCGCTGCAGACGATCGCCAGCAAGATCGATGCCGAGTTCCGCGACCCGCCGCTGGCTGCCATCTTCCGACTGGCGCTGGCTGCCTGCCTGCTGCCCGGCAGCCGTCTGAACGGGTACCCCGGTCGCGTCGCGTCACTGCGCATCAGCGGAGGGCACGTCCGCCAGCCGGCGTCGCGGCATCAGCGCGAGGTGAACGTGTGGCGGCTCTTCGAGTCGGCCGTGACCGATGTGGGGATTGCGCTGGCGGCCATCGGGCGGGATCGACGGCAGGCCCGATTCGCTGCCGACCTCGAGGAGCTGACCGGGGTCGGAGCCGCCAACGTGCTCTGGATTCGCTGCCGGCCGGCCGTGGTGGGGCAGTACCTGCCGGCCGACGGGCTGGATTTTGTGCTCGGGTCGGTCGCGCCGCCGGCCAGCGTCGATGAGCTCAGCTTCGAGTACCTGGCGACCGCATGGCTGATCGGGCGCGAGGCGGCGGAGACGCTGCGCCTGGAACCGCTCTTCGGCGCCCAGCAGACACGGGCCGCGGCGGCCGAGGCGACCGCCCTCCGTCACGCGATGGCATCGGCGACCGGAACCCTGAAGCCCGGAGGCTGGTGCAGCGTGCTGATGGAGGGCTCCGACCCCGAGCGGATGCTGGCGGTGGCGGTGGCCGGTGCAGCAGCCGAACTGGTCCTGGTGGACGTCATCCTGCGCGAGTCGGTGCGCTCCGGCGACGGGGTGACGTTGCACTTTCGCAAGCCATCCGCCGTCGAGCGGACTTCGGAGGCTGCCGAGCTCGCGCCACTGCGTCTCGGCGAGGAAGACGGCCGCCTCACCTACCCCGAGCTCGCCGATGCGATCGAGCGATCAGCGGTTGCCCTCCTCCGCGAGAGGGGCGAGCCGGCCGGGCTGCTGCGCATCGCCGCGGCGCTCCTGGTCGATCTGCAGCGCACCAGCCTCTTGCGCCGCGTGGCGACGGCGCGCGGCGCTTCCACGGAGGATTTGAGCGAATTGCCCGAAGAGAGCGCCGACGAGGCGGAGCGCCGGGATCGAAGCGGTGCCGCCCTCCTGTTGAGCCTGCTGCGCGAAGAGTTGGAGCGCGATGACCACCCTTCGCTCCTACAGGTCGGCGAAGGCGAGCGACCCACCTGGTGGCTGCGACAGCCGGAGCTGATCGAGGCGCCGCTCGCCGATCGCGTGGAGTGGGCGGCCTTCTCGGTGCTCACCACGGCCGGCCGGCTCGACGAGGCCTCGTTCTTCGAGCGCATCTTCGCTCTCTTCCCGGGCACCGGATCACCTGACGAGGAGCTTGTGCGCGCCTGCCTTGCGGCATACGCGGCGGTCGGTGAACGCGGGCAGCTGCGGAGCGAGGAGACCCTGGCCGGGCGCCAGGAGGACCATGCACGGATGATCGGCACCCTGGTCGACTATGCCCATCGGCTCGGTCTGCGGGCGTGGGTGGCCCGCAACGAGCAGGACCGGGTCGATCGTGGCGCGCCGCTCGGTCACCGGCTGGGTGAAGACGAGCGACGGGCGTATCTGCCGCTGGTGGTCCGCGCGCCGGCAGAGGCGCTGAACGCCGTCGACGCCATCTGGTACCTGCGCGGCCGACTCGCCTTCCTATTCGAGGTCGAATGGACCGCGATGCTGGGTGAACCGATCCTGCGCAACGGCCGACGCATCGATCCCACCGAGCAGCAGGCGAGATTCATCGTCTTCCCCGCGGAACGCGCGGACCTCCTTCGACTCAAGCTCGAGCGCTCACCGTGGCTCCGCGACGAGGTGGCACGCCAGAACTGGCATTTCCTGAAGTGGCAGCATCTGGACACGCTTGTCGCGCGTGATGGAGCGAGCCTTGAGTGGCTCGAGCCGGTGCTTGGCCTCAACCCGCTCATCGAGCGCGGCGGTCAGCAGCTGACCATCTTCGGCGAGTGAGGTCGACGACGCTGGGGAAACGCATTGACCACCCGGCGTAGACTCCTCGCGGGAGTGCCGTGGCTCCCCCCTGCGGCACTCCCAATTGCCGCCTAGGGGCGCGGCGAGGCCTTCGGCCTGCTCGCTCGACGACCGAGCGCGCGGCGCACCACCGACATCACCTCTCCGACGTACGGCTCGCCCTGACCGGTCTCGATGGCATGCGTCAGACAACCGTCGATGTGATCCTCGAGCAGCAGGAGCGCCACCTCGTCTGCGGCGGCGGTCAGGGAGTCGACCTGCTGAAGGATCTCGAGGCAATAGGCCTCCTCTTCGACCAGGCGCTGGACTCCACGCGCCTGCCCCTCGATCCGCCGCAGCCGATTGAGCAGCTCGCGACGGTCCTTGGTGTAGGAATGGCGGAAGTGGGCCGCCTCCGGATCGGTGCTCATACTCGGGGGTAGTATGCCTGCGCTACCATGCCGCGAGCAATGCCCGAGCTTGAGCGTCATGAGCTGATCTCCCCGATTGACCGCGTCCTGGTCGTCTTCAGCCACCCCGACGACGCGGAGTTCGGCGCGGCGGCCACCATCGCCACGCTCGCCGCCGGCGGCGCCCGGGTCGACTACCTCGTTACCACCGATGGCGGGAAGGGCACCGAGGACCCCGAGATCACCTCCGCGCAGCTGGCCTCCACGCGCGTGGAGGAGCAGCGCTCCGCCGCTGACCTGCTGGGCGTCTCCGAGATCGTCCACCTCGGCTACCCCGACGGTTACCTCACGGCCAGCCTCGAGCTGCGGCGCGACATCGTTCGCCAGATCCGCCGGCTGCAGCCCGACCTTGTCATCGCCCAGAACCCCGTGCGGCGGATGGATGGCAACCCGTTCATCGGCCATCCTGATCATCTCGCCACCGGCGAAGCGACCCTTGCGGCGGTCTACCCCGCCGCGCGCGATCGTCTCAACTTCCCGGAGCTGTTGACCGAGGGACTCGAGCCCTGGAAGGTGCGCCAGGTGCTGGTCAGCGGCGTCGAGCGGGCGAACCTGTACCTGGACGTGTCGGGCCAGTTCGAACGCGGGATGCAGGCGTTGCTCTGCCACGCCAGCCAGATCGCCGACCCGGTCGCGGTCGAGGAGCGCGTCCGGCTGCGAGCGGCCGAGGCTGGCCAACCGGTCGGCCTGCCGCTGGCCAACGCCTTCCTCTCGATCCTGCTCACCTGATGAGGATCGACGCATGATGCGCGGACATTGGGGAGGCGGCGAGGGACCGAACCTGCGCGCCCGCCCCGGCAGCGGGCCGGCGACCTTCCGCCGCATCGTCGGCTTCTTCCGTCCCTACCAACGCCGGCTGAGCCTGATCGGCGTGCTGATCGTGCTCACGGTCAGCATCGGTGTCGTCAACCCGATCCTCCTCAAGCTGATCATCGACAACCTGACCGGTCCGCAGGACCTGGCACTCCTCTACCTCCAGGCCGGGCTGATGATCGGGCTGCCGGTGGTCACCAGCCTGCTCGGCGTGTGGCAGAGCTACCTGTCGAACGTGGTCGGTCAGAACGTGATGAACGACCTGCGCGAAGCTCTCTACACCCATCTGCAGTGGATGCCGCTGCGCTTCTTCACCGAGACCAGGACCGGCGAGATCCAGAGTCGCATCGGCAACGACGTCAGTGGCGTGCAGTCGGTGGTGACCGATACCGCCGCGTCGCTGCTCTCGAACTTCGCGACGGTGGCCACCACGGTGATCGCGATGCTGATCATCGATTGGCGACTGACCGCGCTCAGCCTGGGGATGCTGCCGATCTTCGCCTACATCACCTACCGGGTCGGCAAGGTGCGGCGCGAGGTGAGCGGGCTGACCCAGCGATCACTGGCCGAGGTGAGTGCCATCACCCAGGAGTCGCTCTCGGTGTCGGGGATCCTGCTCTCCAAGACCTTTGGCCAGCAGCAGGCCAGCATCGAGAAGTTCCGTGGCGAGTCCCGCCGCCTTGGCGCCCTGCAGATCCGCCAGCAGATGATCGGCCGCTGGTTCTTTGCGCTGATCGGCACCTTCTTCTCGATCGCGCCGGCCTTCGTCTACCTGCTGGCGGGGTCGCTGATCATCGGCGGCGACACCCACGTCAGCATCGGCACCATCGTCGCCTTCACCACCCTGCAGAGCCGCCTCTTCTTCCCGCTCGGCCAGCTGCTCGGCGTGCAGGTCGAGATCCAGGGCGCCCTCGCACTCTTCGACCGGATCTTCGAGTACCTGGAGATGCAACCGGAGATTACCGACGCCCCCGACGCGGTGGCCCTCGACCCGGCCGCGCTCCGCGGGCAGGTGCGCTTCCGGCAGGTGAGCTTCCAGTACGCCAAGGCGCCGGCGCCGGCGCAGGCGGCCGAATCCGATGACGCGGCGGCTCTGCCGCCAACCGAGCCGTTCGGACTGACCGATGTCGACTTCGAGGCCTCTCCGGGGCAGCTCGTTGCGCTGGTCGGGCCGTCAGGGGCCGGCAAGACGACCACCACCTACCTCATCCCGCGGCTCTACGACGCGCTGAGCGGCTCGGTCGAGATCGACGGCATCGACGTTCGCCGGATCCGCCTCGAGTCGCTCGGCCTCGAGGTGGGGGTGGTGACGCAGGAGACCTACCTGTTCCACGCATCGGTGCTCGACAACCTGCGCTACGCCAAGCCGCACGCGACCATGGAAGAGATCGAGGCGGCCGGACGGGCCGCCGCCATTCATGACCGCGTCATGCAGCTCCCCGAGGGCTACGACACGATCGTCGGGGAACGCGGCTACAAGCTCTCCGGTGGCGAGAAACAACGGGTCGCCATCGCGCGCGTGCTCCTCAAGGATCCGCGAATCCTGGTCCTCGACGAGGCGACCAGCGCGCTCGACACCGTGAGCGAGCGGCTCATCCAGGGTGCGCTCGCAAGGCTCATGGAGGGGCGCACCACGATTGCGATAGCGCATCGCCTGTCGACCATCCTGCGCGCCGATCTGATCCTGGTTTTCGACCGTGGGCGGATCGTTGAGCGTGGCACCCACGCCGAGCTGCTGCGCCACGAGGGCATCTACGCGCACCTCTACGCCGAGCAATTTGCAAGTGAGCGGCCCGTCTGACGCCGGACGCAAGCGTGGAATTCAACGTTTCGGCGCCTCCCTGCGTCGGAAGGGCATGATCACGAGCACGACCTTGGATCCGTTGACACAGGTGCTCCCGGAGTCGTCGGCCGAGGCCGATCCCCATCGTATTGGCATCGTCGGTCTGCAGGCGGATCGCGGCGCCGAGCTGTGGGGCCTGGCCCGTCATCTCGGCCTCTCACCCGACGAGGCGGATGACGCCGTGCAGGAGACGCTCGTTCGTCTCTGGACGGCGCTCCGCGGCGGAGCCAGCATCGAGAGACTGGACGCCTGGGCCTTCCGGGCGATCTACCGGCTGGCGATGGATCGTCATCGCTGGCGTCGCCGCGTTCGACTCCTGGCCGATCGGCTCGGCGCGCAGCCAGAGCGACGGTCCACCGTCGACGTGGCCGATCGGTTGGCTATCTGGGATGCCGTCGAGAGCCTGCCGCAACGCCAGCGCCTCGCGGTCTATCTGCGCTATCGAGCAGACCTGCCATACGAGGAGATCGGCGCGATCCTGGGGATTGCAGCTCCTTCGGCGCGCAGTCATGTAAGCCGTGCTCTCGACGCCCTGCGCGTCGCGCTCGGCGAGGAGGCACCACGATGAATGATCAGGATCTGGAACGGCAGCTTCGATCGCAGCAAGGGCCGCGCGAAGAGGGATACGTGGCGGCTCGGCTGCCCGGGACGCTTGATGAGGCGCCGGTTGCCAGCCGACGACCCTCGCGCCTGCAACGGTCAGCGATGTTCGTGGCTGCGGGCGTGGCCGGTGCCCTGGCAGTCGCCGTCGCTGCGGGCGCATTCTCTGGCCTTGGCCTTGGCCCAGGCGTCGGAGCGACGGGATCGAGTTCGCCGTCGGCCGAGGCCTCGACGCCGGCTTCGGGTAGCGGCGCATGCGGCCCGCAGGACGTGAGCCTCGCGGCGGAGCCATGGGGCGGCGCGGCCGGGTCACGCGGCACGGTCGTGATGGTGACCCTGGCGGCCGGACGCGGCACCTGCACACTCGGCAAGGGGCTGACAGCCGAGACTAGGGATGCCAACGAAACCGTGCTTGCTACGACCGGAACGGCCGAGTCGGGGGAGCCGGTAACGCTAGCGCCAGGAGTCTCGTTTACCATCGGGATGGCTTGGAGCAACTGGTGCGGAGCAACTCCGGCGGCGCCGGTAAGTCTCGCGCTGAAGATGTCCGGCTGGGAGTCGTTCGCAGCGGTACCCGTCCCGACCGGTGGCGTGGACCCGGTGCCACCCTGCATGGGGAGCACTGAGCCGACCGCCCTCAGCTGGACGGGTCTCGAGCCGCAGCAGTAGCGGTGAAGGCGACGGGCTTGTCGAGGTGACACACTTGGTCAGCCGTGACCAACCGACTTGCCGCCGAGACGAGCCCGTACCTGCTCCAGCATGCGCACAACCCGGTCGACTGGTATCCGTGGGGTCCCGAGGCGCTCGAGCGGGCGCGCATCGAGGATCGGCCGATCTTCCTCTCGATCGGTTATTCGGCCTGTCACTGGTGCCACGTCATGGCGCACGAGTCGTTCGAGAACCAGGCGATCGCCGCGCAGCTGAATCGGGACTTCGTGGCGATCAAGGTCGATCGCGAGGAACGCCCCGACCTCGATGACGTGTACATGGCCGCCGTCCAGGCCATGACCGGGGGTGGCGGATGGCCGATGAGCGTCTTCCTGACACCCGACCTGGAGCCGTTCTTCGGGGGCACCTACTTCCCGCCGGAGGATCGGCACGGGCTGCCGGGCTTCCCGCGCGTTTTGAGCGGGGTCGCCGATGCCTACCGGACGCGACGTGACGAGGTGACCGCGCAGGGCCGCCAGCTGGCCACGCACCTGCGCGAGCAGCTCGACGTGTCGGCCGGGATACGCGACCCGGATCGCGGACAGCTTGACCTGGCGGTGGCTCGCCTGAAGCAGTCGTTCGACCCGGTCCACGGCGGGTTCGGCGGCGCTCCGAAGTTTCCGGCGCCGATGACGTTGGAGTTCCTCCTCCGCGCGTGGCGGCGCAGCGCGGACCCCGAGACGCTGCGCATGGTGACGGTGACCCTCGACCGTATGGCCGATGGCGGCATCCATGACCAGGTCGGGGGCGGCTTCGCCCGCTACAGCACCGATGCGCACTGGCTGGTGCCGCACTTCGAGAAGATGCTGTACGACAACGCGCTCCTGGCGCATTGCTACCTCGAGGCCTTTCGGGCCACGGGCCGATCGCGCTACGCGGCCGCGGCGCGCGACACGCTCGACTTCCTGCTGCGCGAGCTCGCCACGCGGGAGGGGGGATTCGCCTCGGCACTCGACGCTGACAGCGAGGGCGAGGAGGGGCGCTTTTACGTCTGGACAGCGGACGAATTCCGCTCCGTTCTCGAGGAAGGTGGCCTGGGACCCGCGGAGATCGCCGACGTGGCGCGGTACTGGGATGTCGCGGCGGGAGGCAACTGGGAAGGCCGTTCGATCCTGCACGTGGCTGTCGATGCGGAGCCGCCCGGAGCGCTGGACCGCGCGCGCGCTGCCCTCCTGGCAGCCCGGGAGCGCCGCGTGCGGCCGGGCCGGGATGCCAAGCAGCTCGCCGCCTGGAACGGACTGGCGCTGCGGGCGCTGTCGGTCGGAGCAATGGTGCTCGGTGAGGACCGATACGCCGAGGCAGCCGGCCAGCTGGTGACCTTCGTGCGGGGGCAGCTGCTTCGCGAGGGGGATCGGCTCTGGCGCACCGCGCGCGATGGAGCGGCCCACACCCCCGCCTTCGCAGAGGACTACGCCTGCCTCGCCGATGGGCTGCTGCTCGCCTACGCGGCAAACGGCGAGCCGAACGATCTGCGCCTGGCGGAAGCGCTGGTGGCGCGCTTGGTGGCGGACTTCTGGGACCCGGAAAGCGGAACGCTGTTCGACACCGGGCCGGAGCACGAGCGTGTCGTTGCGCGGCCTCGATCGCTGCTTGATGGGGCAACGCCGGCAGCCAACTCCGTCGCGGCCGATGTCTTGCTGCGACTGGCGCTGCTCACCGGAGATGCCGATCACGATCGCCGGGCTCGCAGCATCCTGCGGGCCGCGGGACCGGCCCTCGAGCGTCAGCCGACCGCCTTCGGGAGGATGCTCGCCGCGGCGGATCGAGCGCTCGGCCAGCCGGTCGATGCGGTGATCGCCGGGGCCTCCGACGACCCGCGGGCCGTGGCCTTGCGCCGGGCCGCGGCGAGCCCATACGCCCCCGATCTCGTCATCGCACCACTGCCGAAGGAGAGCGGCCTGGCGGACCTGCCGCTCTTCGTTGGCAAGGGAGCGCCGGCCGGCGTGCCGACCGCTTACCTGTGTCGGGGCTACGCCTGCAACGAGCCCACGGACGAGCCAGCGCGGCTGGTCGCCCAGGTGGTCGCAGCCGCCGGCTGAGGTGCCCAACGCCGCTGGGTTCTATCATCGAACGCGATGATCCATCCCTCGCGGGCCGTGCTGGCCCTGTCTCTGGCTGCGCTCGTCCTGTCAGCCTGCGCCAGCGCGACGCCGTCGCCAAGTATCGAGCCGACCCCCAGCGCCACACAACAGGCGACGATCGAGCCGACTCCGACCCTCCAACCGACGCTGGCACCGATCCCCGTCGACCAAAAAATGCTCAGCCATCGCCTCACCATCCTGGTGGTCGGCTCGGATGCCAGCCAGGCGCGACGACGCAGCGGCCTGCTGACCTGGCGCACCGACGCGTTGATGGTTGTCAGCATCAGTGCCGATCAGTCGCAGATCTCGATGCTGTCGCTTCCGCGCGACACCGTCGACGTGCCGCTGGGGAACGGGCGCATCTATGGCGGCAAAGTGAACGGCATTGCCCAGCTGTACGGCCTGGATGGGCTTCGCAGGGCGATGTCTGCGCTACTCGGTGTGCCGATCGATCGATACCTGATGATCAACATGGACGACTTCGGCTGGATCGTGGACGCGGTTGGCGGGATCGATGTCGAGGTCAAGACCCGGATCTCCGACGGCGAGATCCACCTGCGCCTCGATCCTGGTCCAGTCCACCTGAACGGCGCCAGGGCGCTGCTCTTCTCGCGCACCCGGGCAGACTCCGACTACGCGCGCGGTGCGCGCCACCAGCAGGTGGTGCTGGCCCTGCTGCAGCGCTGGCTCGACCCGGCCACTCCGGTCGCCCTGCTGACAGGCATGCGCCTGCTGGCTTCATTGGAGACCGACATCGTCCTCACCGAGCTGCCCACGCTGGTCGAGATCGGTCGCCGCTCGATGACCGCCAGGGTGATGGGCGCGGTGCTGCAACCACCGCGCTTCTCCTATTTCGTGGGGGTCGAACCCGGCACCAATCGCGGCTGGGTGATGATCCCCAACCTGACCGCCATGCGCTCGTACGCGCGCTCGCTGATGGGAGCCTGAGCGAAGTTCAGTGCGATCCGGCGGTGATCATGGTGTCGTGGGTCCCGCATCGGTAGCACGACGCGTCGGCGGTGCGGATGGTCGCGGCGCAGTTCGCGCAGGTCACCAGCAGATCAGACTCGCAGGCCGGGCAGAAGCGTGCCCCGGCCGGGTACTGGAGCCCGTCGACCGGGCAGTACGGCACGCCGCGCGGCGCTTCGATGGCACCGTCGGGCGCGCGTGGCAGGAGGAGCACCGGCGCAGCCGTGGAGTCGATGCCGACCTGCGATACGTGCAGGTAGCCGATCACCAGCCACAGCAGGTAAAGGCCGAGCAGCCCGACCATGGCAAACGGGAAGAGCGTGGCGGCCGACCCGCCGACCCCGGTCGAGACCCACTCGATGAGCTGTCTGATAGCGTCCATGGCGCGGCGATTCTAGCATCGGGCCTGCGCTACACTCCGCGCAATCGCCGCGCCCCGAGGACCATGCCCCGCCCCCGGCTTGACCCCCACACCCCGCTCACCGAACTGCACGTGCACCTCGGGGCGGCGGTCGCGCCAGCGGTGATGTGGGGCATCGCCCACGCCCAGGGGATCCGCCTTCCGACCAAGGACTATTGGGCCTTTCATGACCTGATCACCGTCGGCCGCCGGCGGCGTCACTCGTTCCAGGGCTACCTGGACCTGTTCCATTGGACCGAGCTGATCCAATCGAGCCCGATCGCGGTCGAGCGCAGCGTGTACGAGGTGATCGGCGGCGCCTATCGCAAGAGCAACATCACCCGCATCGAGCTTCGCTTCAATCCCATGAAGCGCAACCGCGGCGGGGAGCAGGATCTCGACCACATCATCGCTGCGGCGGTGCGGGGCATGGACCGCGCGGTGCTCGAGTATCCCCCGGTGAGCGCCGGGCTGATCCTGTGTCTCGACCGGGGATTCAGTCGCGAGCTGAACGAGATCATCGCCGCCAAGGCGATCGCCTGGCGCAATCGGGGCGTGGTGGCGATCGACATCGCCGGTCCCGTTGAGCCCACCTTCCGCTTCGCCGACTACAGGGAGCTTTCGGCCGAGGTTCGCCGAGCGGGGCTCGGGGTCACCGTTCATGCCGGCGAGACCGGCGGGGCGGATGAGGTGCGCGAGGCGGTCGAGGCGTTGGAGCCGACCCGCATCGGTCACGGTGTCAACAGCGCCTCCAGCCCGTCGGTCATGGCGCTGCTGCGTGAGCGCCAGGTCGTGCTGGAGGTGTGCCCGACCTCCAACCTCAACACACGGGTCGTTCGGGACATCGCAGAGCTGCGGACTGTCCTCCGCCGGCTGATTGAGCACGAGGTGCCGTTCACGCTGTCGACCGATGGGCCGGAGATGCTGCGCTCCCACCTCCGTGACGAGATTGCGCTCCTCCTGCGCCATGAGATCATGAGCCTCGACGAGATCCACCGGGCCATTGAGACGGCCCACCGGGCCAGCTTCATCGATGGCGCCGCGATCTCCATCGGCCCTGCGCCGATCAGCGCCGAGGTCGAGGTCTAGGCTGATAGACTGCCGGCCGTGTCCTCGATCTGGCGGCCGGTGCGTGAGCGGAATCCCGTCCGCAGCCTGATGGTCGTCGTCGCTCACCCCGGCGACGAGTCGTTCGGATTTGGCGGAGCGATCGCCCAGGCTGCCGCCTCCGGAGCCTATGTCGCGGTGGTGTGTGCAACGCGAGGTCACTTCGACCGACGCCTGCTGGATCGCGCTCCCGCTCCGGGAGGTCGCAGCCGCGCCCTGGATCGCCCTGCCGTGTGGCGCAACCTCGACACCGTCCGCGAGGATGAGATGCGCCGCTCGGTGGGGATGCTCGGCGTCCGCGTGCTGCGCATGCTCGATTACGCCGAGGAGGGGCTATCTGCCGTCGACCCCGATGAGCTGGTCGAACGAATCGTCGAGACCATCAGGATGCATCGACCCGAGGTCGTGCTGACCTTCGGGCCCGAGGGGATCAGCGGCGATGCGGATCACGTCGCCGTGGGCCGCGCCACCGGGTCCGCCTTCGAGCGGGCAGGCGAGCCGCTGGCCTACGAGGACGACCTCGAGGAGGACCAGGTCGCATGGCGCGCGGCCAAGCTCTATCACCTGGTCGTCTCGGAAGAGGATCTTTCCGGGCTGGGGGGCGAGGCTCCCAGCGGTTATGGCTCTCCGGCCGGCTCCGAGAGCCTGACGCTCGAGCTGGGCGACCTCGCCGAGGTCAAGCTGCAGGCGATTGCGCAGAACGTCTCACAGACCGGTTCAGACGGACCGTTCCGGCACTGGTCGACAGAGGCTCGCGATCGGTTCCTGGGCGTCGAGCGCTACCGGCTGGCACGCTCTAACCTGCCGGTGGTGGCCGGTACTGCGGCCGGAACCGGTGAATCGTCGCTGTGGGACGGTCTCGCCTAGCGTCGCCGGTGGCGCCAGACGCAACATAGGTAGCATTGAAGACCGTCTCCGCTCTGCTACCCTCGGGGCGTTCGCCATCGGTCAATCGAAAGGGAGCCCACCGCGCATGTCCGACCAGCTCACCGACGAAAAGATCATGGCTGCCCTCTCCCTGGTCAAGGACCCGGAGATTGGCCGTGACCTGGTCAGCCTCGGAATGGTCAAGTCGATCGAGATCACCGGCACCGTCGTCGACCTCACGGTCGAGCTGACCACGCCCGCCTGTCCGTTGAAGGCCAAGATCGAATCGGACATCGTGGACGGCCTCGAGGCACTCGGCGCGACCGCCGTGCGGGTTGACTGGGCGAGCAACGTGAAGCGCTCCTTCGGGGGCCCGGCCGCCGACCTGATCCCCGGCGTCAAGAATACGATCGCGGTCGCGTCGGGCAAGGGCGGCGTGGGCAAGACCACGGTGGCGGTCAACCTGGCCGTCAGCCTGGCGCGCGACGGAGCACGGGTCGGCCTGCTCGACGCAGACATCACCGGGCCGAACGTGCCGCTCATGATGGGGACGACCGGCTCCCACGTCACCGGCGTTGGTGGCCGGGTCAACCCGGTGGTGGCCCATGGCGTCAAGATGATGAGCATCCAGTACTTCCTGACCGGGGACGCGCCGGTGATCTGGCGGGGGCCCTTGATTCATTCGGCGATCCAGCAGTTCCTGCGCGACGTTGAATGGGGCGACCTCGACTACCTGGTGGTCGACCTGCCGCCGGGGACCGGAGACGCCGTGCTCAGCCTCAGCCAGCTCATTCCGCTCTCCGGCGCGGTGATCGTCACCACGCCCCAGGAGGTGAGCCTGGTCGACGCCCGCAAGGCGATCGGCATGTTCAACAAGGTCAACGTGCGGACCCTTGGCGTGGTCGAGAACATGAGCGGCTTCATCTGCCCCGACTGCGGCGCCGAGCACGACATCTTCGGCAGCGGCGGAGCGGCTTCGCTGGCGCGTGAGCTCGGGCTGGAGGTCCTGGCCCGGATCCCGCTCGAGCCGGGCGTGCGCAGCGGTGGCGACGCCGGAGCACCGATCACCTCCAGCCAGCACCCCGGCAGCGACGACTCGCGGGCGGCGGCCGTCCTGCGCGAGCTGGCACGCACCGTTGCCGGTCGAATCAGCGTGATCGCCGCGCCATTCGTGGGCGCCGCTGCCGAGGTTCGCGCGAACTGAAGTCCTGCCCGGGGGTGATTCCCCCCGGCATCGCAGCCGCCGGACAATCGGCGAATGCGAGTAGCAGTGCTGGCCGACATCCACGCTAACCTGCCGGCGCTGCGCGCCGTGCTCGACGATGCCGTGTCACTTCGCTGCGCCACCGTCTGGTGCCTCGGCGACGTGGTCGGGCGGGGCCCTTACCCGGACCAGGTCGTGACCGAGATACGCGCGCTCGGCGTCCCGACGGTCCAGGGCAACTGGGACGAGGCGGTGGGCATGAACCGCGAGCAGCCCGGCTCGATCTGGGCATCGCCCGAGGCCGAGGCCCAGGGGATCGCCTCGCTGCAATGGACGATCGCGCATGTCAGCGACGAGAATCGAAGCTGGCTGCGGCAGCTGCCGCCGACACTCAGGCTGGAGATCGGCGAACGCTCGGCACTCCTCTTCCACGGCTCGCCGCTGCGACAGAACGAGTACCTCTGGAGCGACCGGCCGAGTCGCATGCTGACCCGCATCGCGTCCGACGAGGCCGATGACCTGTTCTGCTTCGGGCACACCCACGAGACCTTCCAGCGGGTGGTCGGCGCCAGCCAGTTCGTCGCCGCCGGCTCCGTTGGCTGCGGCTCCGAGAGCGACCCGCGCGCGCAATACGCAGTGATCGACACGACGGCGACTGACCTCGACGTTCGCTTCCGCTCGGTGCGCTATGACCGGCAACCGGTGGAGCGCGCCCTGGAGGCGGCCGGCCTTTCGGTCGACCTGCTGCGCGTCGGTCCGGTTCCGCATCCGCTGGTTGACGCGGGGATCGGCCCCATGGTCGAGGCCTAGCTCCGCGGCGGCACGTGCTCGGCGCTGATCGCGCTTAGCCCGCCCCTCCCTCACGCTCGTACGGCCGGCCGTCCGCGGCCGGCGGGGTCGAGCGGCCGACGACGCCGGCGAGGATGATGATCGTGACGAGGTATGGCAGGGCATCCCATGTCTGCGGCGGCAGCGTCGACAGGATGTCGCCGAGGCTGCCGCTAGGCGGATTGAAGCCGATGACCTGTCCGAGCGCCAGGAAGCTGGAGAACAGTATGGCCGCCCCGAATGCGCCGACCGGCGTCCACCGTCCGACGATCATCGCCGCAAGCGCGATGAAGCCTCGGCCGCCGCTCATGCCCGCCTGAAACTGATTGGTCGCCTCCATGCTCAGAAACGCCCCGCCCAGGCCGGCGAGCAGCCCGCCAGCCATTACGTTGCGATACCGCAGGCGGATGACATCGATGCCCGCGGTCTCGACCGCACGCGGGTGTTCCCCGACCGCGCGGGTTCGAAGGCCCCAGCGCGACCGGAACAGCAGGATCTGGATGACCACGACCAGCACGATCAGCGACATCGCGATCGGACCCTGGTTCAGGAACATTGCGAAGATCCAGCCCACGACCGGGAGGTCGGTGACGGCCTTGGGTGGCACGAACGCGCTGAAGTTCCCGGCGGTCGTCGGCGAGAGGGGCGCCAGGATCGTGTTGAGGTAGCCGGTCAAGCCGAACGCCGCGATGTTGATGATCGTGCCGCTGATGATCTGATCCGCCCGCAAGGTGATCGACAGCCAGGCGTGGACACCCGAGATCAGCAACGCGACCAGCAGGGCGGCCGCAAGCGCGATCAAGAGCGCCGGCGTGATGCCGAATGGAAGGCCCGCACTTTCCCCGAGATACGGCGCGAGAGCGACGCCCACCACCCAACCCGTGAAGGCGCTTGCCAGCATCGTTCCCTCGATCGCGATATTGACGACGCCGGATCGCTCGCACATGACGCCGCACAGGGCCCCCAGGGCGATCGGCGTACCGGCACGCATGATCAGCGGCGCGATCGGCGGAACGACCTCGATGATGTAGCCGATGAGCTGGAACAGAAGCCCCATGACTGGGATCCCGTAGAGCGTCTTGATGAGCTCGTCCATCAGACCGTTGCCTCCCCGTGGACCGCTGGCGCGACGGTCCCCGGGCCGCCGAGATCCGCGTGGGCGGCGGTGATGCGGAACAACCGCTGGACTGCGGGGCCGGCCACGAGGAACAGCAGGATCAGGGCCTGCAGGACGTCGATGAGCTCGACCGGGATGCCGGCCCTGATCTGCATGAGCCCGGAGCCGGCCCGCATCGCGCCGAAGAGGAGCGCGGCGAACGGGATAGCCAGCGGATTCGAACGGGCGAGGAGCGCGACGGCGATGGAGTCGAAGCCGACCGTCGTCGCGAAGGTCGAGTTCATCTGGTGGTTGATACCGAGGATGACACCGGCCCCGGCGGTGCCGGCGAGCAGGCCCGCCATGGTCATCGTCAGCATGATCAGCAGGCGGGGCCGCATCCCGGCGTAGCGTGCCGCATCCGGGTTCGCCCCGACCGTGCGGATCTCGAAGCCAAGGGTCGTCCGGTAGAGCAGCCACCAGATGACGAACACAGCGGCAGCCGCGATCAGGATTCCGAGATGGCCGTTCCGGCCGATCAGGATCGGGTATGCCGCGTTGCCCACGTTGTATGTCACCGGTGTCGGCGATTGCGGCACGCCCAGGGGGCCGGATACCGCCCATGCCAGGACCGAGCCGGCGACGTAGTTGAGCATGATCGTCGTCACGACTTCGTGTGCCCCGGAGATAGCCTTGAGAAATCCGGGGATGAATCCCCAGGCGGCGCCGGCGAGCATGCCGCCTGCGAGCGCAACCGGAATGGCGACGATCGGCGGTGCCTCGTTGACCGCAACGCCGACGGCAACCGCGCCCAGCGCCCCCATCAGGAACTGCCCCTGCGCCCCAATGTTGAAGAGCCCGGCCTTGAAGCCGATCGCGACCGCGAGGCCGCCAAGGAGGAGCGGGGTGGTTGACACGAGGGTGTTGACGATCGCTGACTCGCGCCCGAACGAGCCGTTTAGCAGGGCCAGGTACGCGGTGATCGGGAGAAAGGGATCGAAGGCGTGATTCGGAAGGAGAAGCTCCGACGCGAGAATGATCACGCTGCCGACCACCAGGGCAAGAAGGATCGACAGGACGGGGAGGGCGCCCACCAGCCAAGCCTGTCGGGCGATCCGGGCAAGGGTGTCGGTCACGACGTCACGCTGGCGGCGCCCGCCTGGGGCGCGGCGTGGCCGCCCGTGGCCATGAGCAGGCCGACATCGTTCTTGTCGGCGGTCCGACCGTCCATCACCGCGACGATCGCGCCGCGGTACATCACCGCGATCCGGTCTGCCATCTCGAGCACTTCGTCGAGCTCGGCCGACACGAGCAGCACCGCGACGCCGGCATCTCGCTTTGCGATGACCTGCCGGTGAATGAACTCGACGCTGCCAACGTCCAACCCACGCGTCGGCTGATCGAGGATGAGGAGCGAGAGATCGCGCCCGAACTCTCGCGCGACCACGACCTTCTGCTGGTTCCCGCCCGACAGGGTGTGGACGGAGGCGTCTGCCGAGCGCGTCCGCACGTCGAACTCCGCAATGCTGCGGGCGGCGGCCTCCAGGATCGCATCGTCGTTTCGCAGGATGCCGCGCGCAAACGGGGCACGGTAGTAGGAGGTGAGCACGATGTTGTCGGCGACGGGAAACGGCAGGACGAGGCCGAACCTTTGCCGGTCCGCCGGAACGAAACCGACGCCGGCCTCGTTCATGCCGCGAGGCGAGCGACCGGTGACGTTGGTATCGCGAAGCATTACCGATCCGCCCGATGGCCGCCGCAGACCATAGAGGGCCTCGACGAGCTCGTCCTGGCCGTTGCCGGCGACGCCGGCGATGCCGAGAATCTCGCCGCCGCGGATCTCCAGGCTGACGCCACGGACGACCTCAGTCCCCCGGTCGTCCTTGACCCGGAGCCCTTCCACTCCCAGGACCACGGGGCCGGGATGCGACGTTCCCCGGTCGACCGTGAGCTCGACCCCGCGACCGACCATGAGCTCAGCCAGGTCTTCCTCGTTCGTCTCGGCCGGCACGCGCTCGCCGACGACTCGGCCCCGGCGGATGACCGTGATCCGATCAGCGATCTCGAGGACCTCGTACAGCTTGTGAGAGATAAAGACGATGCTGTGCCCCGCCGCGGCGAGGTTCCGCAGGACTGCGAAGATCTCTCCGGTCTCCTGGGGGGTCAGGACGGCGGTCGGTTCGTCGAGGACGAGGATCCGCGCCTTGCGGTAGAGCGCCTTCAGGATCTCGACGCGCTGCTGCCAGCCGACCGACAGGCTGCCCACTCGTGCATCGGGATCGATCTCGAACCCAAACCGGCGGCCGAGCTCAACGATCCTGCGCCGCGCCTCCTTTCGGTCGATGAAGATCGGCCCGGCCATGGTCTCCTCGCCGAGGAGGATGTTTTCGGCGACGGTCAGCACCGGCACGAGCATGAAGTGCTGATGGACCATGTCGATACCGCGGCTGATCGCATCGGCCGGTCCGCTGATCCGAACCGGATGGCCGTTCAGCAGAATCTGGCCCTCGTCGGGCGTGGCGAGCCCGTAGAGGACGTTCATCAACGTCGTCTTTCCGGCGCCGTTCTCCCCGAGCAGCGCATGGATCTCACCGGGATGAACGATGAGGTCGATCTGATCGTTCGCGACCACACCCGGATAGCGCTTCGTGATGCCGCGCATCTCGATCGCGGGAGCGACGACGACGTCAGGTGGCTTGATCATCGGTGCGCTCATGTTCAGCGGAGGGAAAGGGGAGAGCGGGTCTGCATTGCTGCCGACCCGCTCTCGGTTACAACGAGATTCGCGAACTACTTCGGCGGAGCGCCGCAATCTGCGGGACAGGTTGTCAGCGTGCCGTCCTTCATCGCCGCGAGAGCCGCGTCCAGCTTCGCCTTCAGGTCGGCCGATACGGCGCCGGAATTCGTGTGGAAGTCGGAGACGCCGACCCCGTCGTTCGTCGCATCGAAGGTCAGCGGCCCAGCGGCCACCGGTCCGGCGTTGAGCGCCGTGAGAGCCTGCACCACCGCCGATGCGAGGTGCTTCTCCGCGCTGGTCAGGATGCACTTGGAGTCGGCGGCGTATGAAACGAACTGGTCGACGTCGACGCCGATGCCCCAGATGTTCTTGTCGCACGCTGCATCAAGGGCGCCGTTGCCGGTGAGGCCGCCCACCGCGAAGAGGACGTCCAGCGTCGGGTTAGCGGCCATGAAGTTCTGGGCGAAGAGCTTGCCGCCCGGCTGGTCGCCGAAGGACTTCACCGGATCGAACGACTTCGTGACATACGCCGACTTGACGACGGCATTGGGGTTGACTGACTTGGCGCCCAGCTCGTAGCCCTGGATGTAGCGCACGCACGGTCCGCAGAATGTCAATCCGCCGATGGCGCCGATGACGCCGCTCTTGCTGGCCGACGCCGCGACCATGCCGGCCAGGTAGCCTGCCTGGTCTTCCTTGAAGACGAGCTGGATGTACTTCGGCAGGAGCTTCGTCGCGTCGCCCTTGCAGGCGTAGGTCGAGTCGACGTTGCCCTGCTCGTCAACGCAGATGTCCTTGCCCGGGCCGACCTGCTGGTCGACGCCGACGAACCAGATGTTCGGGTTCGCCTTGGCCGCGGCAATGGTGGGCCCGGCGAGGTTGAACCCGACGGTCACGATGATGTCGAGCTTCTCGTCGACCATCGATTGGATCGCCGTGGCGTACTCGGTCTGGTCCTTCGGGACGATGACTTTCGGGGCAGCCGCCCCGATTTCGGTCGCGCCCTGCTGAGCACCCTTGTAGGCGTACTCGTTGAACCCCTTGTCGTTGATCCCGGCAGAGTCAACGACGACGCCGATCTTCAGGTCGCTGTGCGGCGCCATCGAGGCCGACGCCGCCGCCGAGGCC
>JANMPX010000208.1:0-2412 GCA_031370085.1 Chloroflexota bacterium
GATGACGGCCGGGTTCCCTGCCAGGCGCAGTAGGCGACGTTCACCACCGAGCGCCCGCACCAGTTCGTCGTGGACCGCCTTCACGATCTGCTGGCCGGGATGCAGCCCGGATTGGAGCTCTGCGCCCACGACGCGCCCACGCACGCCGGTCACGAACTCCTTGACCACGCGGAAGTCCACGTCTGCCTCGAGCAATGCCAACCGCACCTCACGCAGTGCTGCATCGAGTTCCGCATCGGTGATCCGCGCCTTCGCGCGGAGCCGCGAGGCGATCGCCTGCAGTCGGCCGGAGAGGGATTCGAACATCGATCAGTCCGCCAGCAGCCAATCGACGTACGACGACGCGTCGAACGGCGCCAGCCGATCGGCCTCCTCGCCGATCCCAACGAACACGACCGGCAGCCCGAGGCGCTCCACGATGGCAAGCGCAACGCCGCCCTTGGCAGTCCCATCGAGTTTGGTCAGCACGATGCCGGTCACCCCGACGTCGCGGGCAAAGACCTGCGCCTGGGTAAGTCCATTCTGCCCGGTGGTGGCGTCCAGGGTCAGCAGCACATGCCGTGGCTGATCGGCCGTTCGCTGTCCGATGACCCTGCGCACCTTCGCCAGCTCCGCCATCAACTGCGAGCTGGTGTGCAACCGACCAGCGGTATCGACGATGACGACGTCGATCCCCCGCGCCTCGGCGGCAGCGACGGCATCAAAGGCGACCGAGGCGGGGTCAGCGCCAGGTCGTTGCGCGATGACCGGCAGGCCGAGCCGCTGGCCCCAGAGCCGCAACTGCTCCACCGCCGCCGGACGAAAGGTGTCTGCCGCTGCGAGCAGCACGGTCTTTCCCTCCCCAACGAATCGAGATGCCAGCTTGGCCACCGTCGTCGTCTTCCCGCTGCCGTTCACGCCAACCACCAGCACGACCGCCGGAGACGGCCCCACCGTGAAGGGACCACTCGACACCGATCTGAAACGAGCCAGCAGTTCATCGGCCAGGACCTTGCGAATCTGTCCGAGCGTGGCGCTGCTGGTACCGAGCCGGACCCGGGTCGCTTCGACCAGCTCAGCGGCGAAGGCTGGGCCGACGTCGGCAGCCACCAGTGCATCCTCCATCGTCTCCCACACGCCCGCCGGATCCGGAGCGCCGAGCCGGAAGAGCCCGCGCAATCTCGCTCCGATGCCGCCTGATCCGACCTGGAGCGGCAGACCACTGGCGATCGGACCCGTCTCCTCGATCATCCGATCAGGGCCTCCGTCGGCAGGTCGGCGAGTTGCAGCGAGAGGATCCGCGACACCGCGGCATCGGTCATGGTGACTCCGTAGATCGTGTCTGCCACCTCGATGGTGGCTCGGTTGTGCGTCACCACCACGAAATCCGTGTCGCGGGCGAGGGTCCGCAACGCGTCGGCAAAGCGACCGATGTTTGCCTCGTCCAGCGCCGCATCCACCTCGTCCAGGATGCAGAACGGCACCGGGTGGACGCTGAGCATGGCGAACAGGAGCGCCACCCCGGTCAACGCGCGCTCGCCCCCCGACAGCATTGCCAGGCGCTGCAACCGCTTGCCGGGGGGCTGGACGACGATCTCGATCCCGCCGCCGGCGCCTGTCTCGGCGTCGTCGATCCGCTCCAGCGATGCGGTGCCGCCCGCAAACAGCAGGCGACAGAAATCGTTGAATCGCGCGCCGATGGCCGTGAACGCAGCGTCGAAGGTCTGCTTGATCTCCGCATCCATGCGGCCGATCAGCTCCATCGCCGCCGATGACGCCGAGTCGAGGTCGGCCCGCTGAACCACCAACCCGTCTAGGCGCGCGGCCAGTTCGCGATGCTCCTCGACGGCAAACGGATTCACGGAACCGAGTTCCGCCAGGGTTCGCCTGGCGCGTCGCAGTTCAGCCTCCAGGCCCGGTCCATCAAGTGAGGCGAGCTCGTCCGCGAACGGCGACAGCGTCACCTCCGCCAGTGATGGAACCATGGCCTGCTCGATCGAAAACTCGCGCTCGCGGGCGAGGGCGGTCAACCCATCCTCCGCGCGCGCCAACTCGATGGCAGCTGCCTGCGTCTCCCGCTCGAGTTCCGCTCGCCGAGATCCACCGGCCCCCTTGGCCCGTTCGCTCTCCAGCAACACGGCTCGCAGCCGATCGCGCTCCGCATCTGCTGCGGCCCGATCAGCCCCTGACCGTTCGTCCGCGACGAGCGCAGCCTGGGCTTCGATCTCGACGACGGCAAGGTCCTCTTCCGCTTTCGCGAGAGCCTCGAGCTGGCGGGGCAACAGGGCGCGGAGGTGGGTGGCCGTCGCTTCGAGCCCGGCACGACGATCGCGGCGATGCGCTGTGTCCAACTCGACTCCGTCCGCGGCCGTTCGTGCATCGAGCCATGCCGCCCGGGCCTGTTCGCGGGCCGCCGATCGAAGGTCCCGCTCG